>JAAUPC010000133.1 GCA_012036325.1 Paracoccaceae bacterium | reverse complement strand
GGCGGACTGGAGGGTTTCACACCCTCCAGACCTCCCGTGGAGTATTTCTCAAAAGAGCAAATGGGGGGCGGGTTTGGCTTGCCAGAAGCGGGCGGCGGGAGCAGCTTGTGAGGATTGGAGTGTGATGGAGATTTCGATGCGTGCGCATGTCTGGCTGTTCCTTGCCGCCCTTGGGGCCACCTGTGGGCTGACCGCCCCCGCCGCGCAGGCGTTCTGCGGGTTCTACGTCGCGCGGGCGGATGGGGAGTTGTTCAACAAAGCCTCAACCGTGGTCTATACGCGGGTCAATGACACCTCGGTCATCACCATGTCGTCGGACTATCGCGGCGCGGCTGCGGAATTCGCGATGATCGTGCCCACGCCGGGCGTCCTGGAGCGGAGCCAGGTGACCACCGTGCCGCAGGCGACGGTGGCGCATCTGGACCGCTACACCGCGCCGCGGCTGGTGGAATATTTCGATGGCGATCCTTGCGAGGAGATTGTCCTTTACGAAACAGTGGTCGCCGAGCCTGAGGTCGGCAACGCGCCCAGCCGCAAGGAGCGCCGGGATGGCGCGCGGGCGTTGGGGGTGACCATCGAACGGGAATTCGCGGTCGGGTCCTATGACATCCAGATGCTGTCGGCCCGGCAGTCGGACGGGCTGGCCACTTTCCTGCGGGGGGAAGGTTATACCCTGCCGGAAGGGGCCGAAGGCGCGCTGGAGGGCTATGTCCGGGGGGGCATGAAGTTCTTTGTGGCCCGCGTGAACCTTTCCCGCCATTCGGCCGAAGCCACGCAAGAGCTGGAGCCGTTGCAGATCCGGTTCCGGTCCAAGGAGTTCATGCTGCCGATCCAGTTGGGCAAGCTGAACGGCAACGGGCCGCAAGACCTGATCGTGATGGCGCTGACAAGGAAGGGCCGGGTGGCGCTGACGAACTACACCACCCGGGACATCCCGTCAGACGTGAATGTGCCGGTCTTCGTGGGGCAAGTGTTCCCGCAGTTCTACCGCGCGATGTTCGACACTGCGGCGGGCAAGAACGGCGCGTTCCTGGAATATGCCTGGGACATGGCCTGGTGCGACCCTTGCGCCGATGACCCGCTGACCCATGCCGAGTTTCAGCAATTGGGCGTGTCCTGGGTGCGCAAGGCCGAGGTTGCGACGCCGAACGTCTTTGTCACAAGGCTGCACATCCGCTATGGGCCGGACAGCTTTTACGAGGACCTGAAATTCGCGGTTACCGAAAACCGCGAGAATTTTCAGGGCCGCTATATCATGAACCACCCGTTTGACGGCGAGATCACCTGTGACGCGGGCAAGACCTATGTCGCCGAGACCCGTCAGCGCATCAAGGATGAGGCGGCGGCCCTGCGCCAGCTGACGGGGTGGAGTGCGTCCAACATCGCGTCAAACATCGCCAAGACGGTGCCGCGGCGGTATCGGTAAGGGCTGGCTTCCTTTCAGGCTTGCAACAGCATTTGAACCGGCGGTCCTTTCGCCTTTCCTGTCCTGCCCCTATGACAGGCGCTTACAGGCAAGGGGCAGATCATGCAGGACGTTGACGCAACAGGTCAGGCACGGCGCGCGCGCTGGGCGGTTTCCGCCATGTTCCTGGCCAATGGCTTTGTCATGGGGGCGTGGGCGCCGCAGATCCCGCTTCTCATGCCGCGCCACAATGTCACCGAATCCGTGCTGGGCCTGTTGATCCTGGTACTGGGGATTGGCGCGGTGTCGGCCATGCTGTTTTCCGGCAAGCTGATCGCGCGGTTCGGCGGGCGGGTGGTGCTGTCGGTCTTCTCGCTGGCCTTGATCCCGGTCTTGCCGATGGTGGTTTTTTCACCCAACTTATGGGTGTTGGCGCTGTTCATGGCGGTCTTTGGCGCGATGGCGGGCTGCATGGACGTGGCGATGAACGCCCAGGCGGTCGAGGTTGAGCGGCGGCTGCACCGTGCCATCATGTCCTCAAGCCACGGGTTCTGGAGCCTTGGGGGCTTTTTCGGCGGCTTTGCCGGCAGTTTCGTGATCGAACATCTTGGGTCCGAGGTGCAGTCGCTGCTCACGGCCGGGATCACGGCGGTTCTGGTCTTTGGGGCGATGCCGTTTCTGTTGCCGACCGCCCCGCCGGTCGTGACCGAAGCGGCCCCGCCACGGACGCATCTGTTGCCGCGCGATGCGGGGCTTTGGCTTTTGGGGTTCATGGCCTTTTTCTCGATGGTGCCGGAAGGCGCGGTTCTGGATTGGGCGGCGATCTACCTGCAAAAGGAGCTGGGGTCGGATGTCTTCCGGTCGGGTCTGGCATTCGCCTTCTTTGCCGGGGCGATGGCGGTGATGCGCTTTGCAGGCGACGGGGTGCGCAATCGCTTTGGCGCGGTGCGGACGTTGCGGGTGTCGGGGCTGATCGGGGCGGCGGGGCTGATGGGCGGGGCGCTGGCCCCGGCCGACTGGATCGCGATTGTCAGCTTTGCCGTGGCGGGCCTTGGCGTGGCCAATATGGTGCCGATCATGTTCTCGGCCGCGGGGAACCGGGCGGGCATCCCTTCGGCGTTGGCGATTTCGACTGTCACCATGGTTGGCTATTGCGGGATCCTGGTCGCGCCAGCCTCGATCGGCTGGGTGGCCGAGCATTTCGGCTTCCGGCCGACCTATGCCGCGCTGGCGCTGCTTCTGGTCGCGGTCGCACTGCTGGCGGCGCGGGTGGCTGACGCCGACAACCTGCGCCGCGAAGGGGTGGCTGCCCAGCCAGCCTAAGCGGCGAGGTCCGCCACGCTGGTCAGCCGGGCAAAGTCAGCGCCGAGGATCGACAGGGTGACGCGGTGCACTGTGGCAGCATCGATCCGCCCGCCATCATGGGCGGGCAAATCGAAGCCAAGAAGCGCATCCTGCGGCAGAAGAACCGTGTAACCAAGGTCCGAGGCCATGCGCACGGTCGAGGTGACACAGAAGGCCGCGACGGCCCCAGCGATGACCAGTTCGGTGACGCCAAGCGCGCGAAGATGGGCGTCAAGGCCGGTGCCCGCAAAGGCCGAGGAGGCTTGCTTCCACAAGACCGCCTCGTCCGGCCGGGGAACGGCGCAGGGCATGGGGGCAGCCCCTGACTGCCCCTTGCGGAAGGGCGAGGCAGGATTGGGGTCATCATGGTGGACATGCACCACAGGCAGGCGCCGGGCGCGGGCATCGGCCAAGAGGGTGGCGATCCGGTCTGGCGTCGTCGGGGTTCACCGGCTGGCGACCGGCGCGGATGCGGTCGGCCATGCCTTCCTGCATGTCGATGACAAGGACCGCCCTCATGCGGCGCCCATGTAGTCACGCTTGCCGATCTCAATCCCGTTGTGGCGCAGGATGTTGTAGGCCGTGGTCGCATGGAAATGGAACTGCGGCAGGGAATAGCTGGCAAGGTACTGCAAGCCGGGCATCGTTACATCCTGCCCGCGCATCTTGATCGTCACGGCACGGGTTGCAGCCCCCTCATGCGCCGAGGCGGGGAAGCTTGCCATGTAGTCCCGTGCTGCGGCGATCCGGGCCTGAAGTTCAGGGAACGTGGTTTCGGTGTCGGGAAAGCCCTTCGGATCAACGCCGGCAAGCCGGGCGGCGGCGCGGGCGGCAAAGTCGCAGGCAAGCTGCACCTGTCGGGTCAGCGGGAACATGTCCGGGAACAAACGGAAGGTCAGCAGCGCCTCGGGCGGGATGCCTTTTGCCGTGCAATGCGCTTCGGCCTTGGTCAGGATCGCAGAGAGCGCAGCAAGCGTGCGGTCCATCGGCGGGACGATATGGTCGTGCATGGGAGCCTCACTTTCAGGGGCTGAGGTTTGTGCGCGGCCATCCCCTCTGTCAAGGCAATCCGGGATGGCTGCGGACACTGGGGGGATGGGCATTGGGGGCATCGCTCTGGCAGGAAAGACCGCGCTTCAGGCGCAAGGATCGCCATGGTCCAGTCATCCCCCATGCGTCGCCGACGCAGGCGGACCCCGATCTTTGGACCGGGGATCCAACCTTAGACCCCGAGGCACCAGCGCATGATGGCCTTTTGCGCGTGGAGGCGATTTTCAGCTTCATCAAAGATCACCGAATGGGGCCCGTCCATCACGGCGGAGGTCGCCTCATCATTGCGATGCGCGGGCAGGCAATGCATGAACAAGGCGTCGGGCTTGGCGCGGGTCATGAGCGCTTCGTTCACCTGATAGGGGCGCAGCTGGTTGTGGCGGCGTTCCTTGGCGGATTCAGGGTCGTGCATTGAAACCCAGGTGTCGGTGACCACAAGATCAGCGCCTTCGATGGCGGTGAAGGGGTCGCGCTGGATGGTGATTTTTGACCCTTTGTCACGGGCGAACTGGAGGAATTTCTCCTCGGGGTCCAGGGTTTCGGGGCCGGTGAAGGTGAAGTCGAAGCCGAACTGTCCGGCGGCGTGCAGGAAAGAGCCGCAGACGTTGTTGCCGTCGCCGCACCAGACGACCTTGCGGCCCGCGATGGGGCCGCGGTGTTCTTCATAGGTCATCACATCCGCCATGATCTGGCAGGGATGGGTGCGGTTGGTCAGGCCGTTGATGACCGGGACGGTGGCGTGTTCGGCCATTTCGAGGAGGGTTGCCTCTTCGAAGGTGCGGATCATGATGAGGTCGACATAGCGGCTCAGGACTCGGGCGGTGTCGGCGATGGTTTCGCCATGGCCAAGTTGCATTTCCTTGCCTGACAGCACCATCGTCTCGCCGCCCATCTGGCGGACGCCGACGTCAAAGGAAACGCGGGTGCGGGTTGAGGGTTTTTCGAAGATAAGCGCCACCATCTGCCCCTTGAGGGGCTGGTCATCATCGGGCGTGCCCTTGGGGCGGCCATTCCGGGCAGTCTTCATCGCCTGGGCAGAGTCGATCATGGCCCGGAGGTCGGCGGGGGTGGTCTTGTGGATATCAAGGAAGTGGTTCATGTCGTTTCACTTTTGGGCTGATGGCCAGGGGCTTTGCCCCCGGACCCCCAGGATATTTGGGGACGAAGAATGACTAGGCAGCCTGTTCAAGGCTGGTGGCGGCCTGATCGAGGCGGGTGAGGGCCTCGGCGATGTCGGCGTCGGGGATGTTGAGGGCGGGCAGAAGGCGCAGAACATTGTCGGCGGCGGCGACAGTGAGGACGCCCGCACCGTAACCCGCCTTTACCACATCGGCAGGCGCGGGTTTGCACTTCAGCCCCAGCATCAGGCCTTCGCCCCGGACGCTTTCGAACACCTGCGGGTGACGGGCGACGAGGCTTTCGAGGCCCTGGCGGAAGAGGGCGCCCTTGCGGGCAACCTCGGCCAGGAAGGCGGGGTCGGAGATGATCTCGGTCACCTTGGCGCCGACGGCGCAGCCAAGGGGATTGCCGCCGTAGGTGGAGCCATGCGTGCCAACCGTCATGCCAAGGGCGGCGCGTTCGGTCGCAAGGACCGCGCCCAAGGGAAAGCCGCCGCCGATGCCTTTGGCGACCATCATGATGTCAGGCGTAACACCCGCCCATTCATGCGCGAAAAGGCGGCCGGTGCGGCCCATGCCGCATTGCACCTCATCAAAGATCAAAAGCGTGCCGGTCGCATCGCACAGGTCGCGCAGGCCTTTCAGGCATTGGTCGGGGACGACGCGGATGCCGCCTTCGCCCTGGATCGGCTCGATCATCACGGCGCAGGTCTGGTCGGTGATGGCGGCGCGGATGGCGGCGTGGTCGGCGTCAGAGGTGGGCCATTTCAGATGGGTGAAACCGGGCATCAGAGGGCCATAACCCTTGACCATCTTTTCCGATCCCGCCGCCGCGATGGCGCCGGTGGAGCGGCCATGGAATGCGCCTTCGAAGGCGATGATCTGGGTCCGCCCTGGCTGGCCGTTCTCATTGTGGAACTTGCGGGCCATCTTGATCGCAAGCTCAGCCGCTTCGGTGCCGGAATTGGTGAAGAACACCGTATCGGCAAAGGTTTCGGCCACCAGAAGGTCAGCCAGCCGCTGCTGTTCGGGGATCGTGTAGACGTTCGAGACATGCCAGACCTTCGCCGCCTGATCGGTCAGTGCCTGCACCAGGGCTGGATGGGCATGGCCCAGCGCGTTCACCGCGATGCCTGCGCCAAGATCGAGGTATCGGCGACCATCCTCGGCCAGAAGCCAGCTGCCGGAGCCCTGAACAAAGGCCAGGGGCGCGCGGTTGTAGGTCGGCAAGACGGTAGGGATCATCGGGCGGGTCCTTGCAGGATCGGTGGATGGATCGGGGAAAGAACGGGCGGCACGTTCAGGCTGAGGGATCAGGGCAATGCGTGCCTGAGGGCCGGGGTTTAGTCAACGCGGGGAAAGGTGCCGCGATTTCGGCCGGGACAACGGCACGCGCGGCGCTGGACGCGTCAGCGTCGGCGCAGGGCAGAAATGGGGAAGGTCCGGTCAGCCATATCGGCTGCATACCGCGCAGGAGCCGACCGGTAAAGTGGAAATCCACTGCAGCCAACCCGTGGGGCTGGGACGTGGCAGAGGCGAAGGACAAATCCCCTCGAATTGTTGCAAACTTTGTGCCAAACGTCGCAGCAACGAACGGTGGGGACGCCGATCGGGGCTTTGACACTGCGGGGCTGACGCTTTGGGGCGCGGTCAGTCCGGCATCGCCAGGGCCTTGGGGAATGGCATGGCAACGTACCAGATTACGTTTTTCGCACTGACCCCGGACGGGGCAACGGGCCTGCTTGCAGTGCCTGAACGGCCCGGCCAGCGGTTTGCCGTGGCCGCAGGCGCCACTGCAGTGGTGCTGGCCGAACGGGGGCAGCCGGTCTGGTCGTCATCCCCAGCAGCCCAAGCGGCAAGGCTGGGCAGGCAGTAACGCTGGGAGCGCGGATCAGGGCGACCTGCGCTGCAGGTTCAGGCACCCCTTGCCTGTTTCGCCTGCTCGAACTGGACGGGGGTGCCATCGGCCTTGTTGCCGAGGATGCGGCAACCGGGGCGCTGGTCGATGGGGTTGGTCTGCCTTTGCTGCAGGATGGGGCCATCGATGCGACGGGGGGCAGTCAGGCGCCCGTTGTCCCATCCCCGGACGCCATGGCACTGGCCGGGACGGTCAGCGGCAAGCCGCGTAAAAGCGCGTTTGCCTTTGCGCTTGGCACGCGGATCGACACGCCCGATGGCCCGCGTCCGGTGGAAGCGTTGCAGCCCGGCGACCTGATCTCGACCCTCGACAACGGCTCGCAAGCGCTGCGTTGGATTGGGCGGCGGTGGGTCTCGCCCCCGGAAATGGCGTTTCGCGAGGACTTGCAGCCCCTGCGGCTTGAGGCCGGTGTCTTGGGCAATGAACGGGCGCTGCTGATTTCGCCCCGGCACCGGGTGCTTTTGAACGACTGGCGGGCGCAGGTCTATTTCGGGGAAGATCAGATTCTGGTGCCGGCGCAGGCGCTGTTGAACGGCGCAACGGTGCGGCAGGTGCTGCCATTGGCAGGGGTGACCTACCTGCATCTGCTTTTTGACCGGCATGAGGTGATCCTGTCCGAAGGGGCGCTGTCGGAAAGCCTGCACCTTGGCGAAACCGGTCTTGGCACCCTGGACCCCGCCCAGCGGCAGGAGATCGAGGCGCTGTTCCCCGATCAGGCGCTGGAACGGCGGCGCATGGCCTTCCCGACTCTGCGGATGGCCGAAGCGCGGGCCTTGCGATTGCCGGGCTGATCCGGAAAGCTGCGCCGGGACGGGGGGACGCGGATGCAAGCAGCCTGGCATATCCGTGAGGCGGGGCCGATGGACCTGGAGCTGGTCTTGCAGGCCGATGTCTTTGATGGCCCGGCCCGCCGCGACTGGGTACTGCGCACCTTGGGGCCAGATGGCCAGCCTGACCCGCGCAATCTGCTGATGCTGGCGATCCTGGCAGGAGAGGTGGTCGGTTTCGCCTCGGGCACGGTCATCGACCACCCAGACAAACCGCCGACCCTGTTCATCAACGAGGTCGGGGTGAATGACAGCGCGCAACGGCAGGGCATCGGGCGGGCGCTTTTGCAGGCGATCCGGACTGCGGGCAGGGCGCGGGGGTGCCAGGCATCCTGGGTGACGACCGAGGCGGAGAACAGCGCCGCGCGGGCACTTTACCGGGCCGAGGGTGGGGCCGAGACCGTAGACATCGTGATGTATGACTGGAATGAGGCCAGTTTAGCGCGATAATGCCGCCTGCCCTTGCGGCCCCCTGCCCCACCCGGATAGAATGCCCCGGAAATGTGAAAGCCGGAGAGCAAGATGTCCTGGACCGATGAGCGCGTCGAGACGCTCGTGCGGACACTGGTCGATCATCTCGCGGCCTTCGGCGGCAGTCCCTTGGTGGCCGTCTTTGATCGTCCGAAGACGGTGGCCCTGCGCCGGGGACGCGACGGCGTCGTGACGGAGTGGTCCGACGTTCGCCGGCGTGGTCCTCGACCTGGGGCTGGGCGTGAACTTCCGGCTGCTGGGCCAGGCGCGGCTGGGCTGGCGCGAAACGCAGGTGAGCAACACCCTGGACACGGGGCTGGACGTGCTGTCGCTGCTGACCAGCGAACTGGCCGAAAAACGCAACGGGGCTGGCTGCTGTCGCTGGACCTCGAGCAGGGCAACCGCCTGTACTTTCCCAGCCGCGGATGGCGCTGAAGACGAGCTACTTCGATTCACCGCGGCGCGACTATGCCCGCTTCGCCTTCGACCTCAGCGCCTCGTGGCCCTGGCAGTCCTACGTGCTGGCCGGCGAGCCAGCTGGGTGGGGTCCACGCGCGGCG
>JAAUPC010000132.1 GCA_012036325.1 Paracoccaceae bacterium | reverse complement strand
TATTTGAACTGCCACTGGTTCGGCGCCTTTTCGTCCGCGCTCATCAGCGTGAAATGGCCGCGGATGCGCTTGCCGGCCTTCACCGGCGCCATGAAACGCACTTTGTCGAAGCCGTAATTGACGCCCATTTTTACGCCTTCGAGGACCAGCAGCGAATTCTTCGCGAGGTGCGAGAGCATCGACAAGGACAGGAAGCCGTGCGCAATCGTGCCGCCGAAGGGCGTTTTCGCCGCCGCTTTCGGATCGACATGGATGAACTGGTGGTCCTCCGTCACATCGGCGAAGATATTGATGCGGTTCTGGTCGATGACCGACCAGTCGGAGATCCCTGTCTCCTTGCCGATGTAGTTTTTCAGGTCTTCTTTCTTCACGGCTTTCACGGGCGTTCTCCTCAATAGCCGCGCATCCGCGCGATGCGGTCGGTGTGATAGCTTGCATCGCCGAACATTTCCTGCGCGACGCGGATGCGCTTCATATAAAGCCGATGTCGAATTCGTCCGTCATGCCGATGCCGCCATGCATCTGGATCGCTTCCTGACTGGCGAGCTTGGCGACCTCGCCGGCTTGGCTTTGGCGAGCGAGCAAGTGACGGAGGCCATGCCGAAAGCGTTGTCGAGGTCCTGCAAGGCCTTCAGCGTCACCGATTTTACAAGCTCGATCTCGCAATAAAGATGCGCAGCGCGGTGCTGCAGCGCCTGAAAGGAGCCGATCGCGCGGCCGAAGGCGAAGCGCGACATCGTGTAGTTGCGCGTCTCGATGGAGTAGATGATCGGCTCGTTGATGATCGGGGCGATGGACGGGGTGGTCCGCGACCGGATCCGGATGGCTCTGAACGGCGTGGTGACGGTGACGCTGATCCTGAACACGATCCGCGCGGCGGCGGTTGAGGCGGGGCTGGACCCGGCCGAGCCTTGGGTGCAGGCCGAATGCCTGCGGGTCTTCGGGGCGGGAAGCCCGCTTGCGGCGGATGACGGGGTGAACACCTCATTCCTGACGGCGCGGCTGACGATCACCGGGGCGGCGGTGCAGAACCTGATCACGACGGTCGCGCCGAAGCTGGCGGTGGTCTTGGGCCAGAAGCTGGCGGCACAGGCGGTGCCGGTCCTGGGGGCGGTGACCGGGGCGGCGCTGAACGCGGCGTTCCTGAGCTATTACCGCGAGGTGGCGCGGATTCGTTTTGCCCTCCTCCGGCTGGCCGAGGTGCATGGTGCGGACCCCGTGCTTGAGGCTTTTGCCCGCGCGGTAGAGCCACCCCGGATCACCCGCGCCTGAGGGTTGGCGGGGGGCAAGATTTTCGGTCGGAAAAATCTTGGGTTGCGCGGGTGATGGGGGTAGACCCCCTCATGACAAGCGGAGGGACGGTCATGGCCAGGGACATCATCGCAAGGCTGAAGGATCAGGCCGGAACGCCCGGGCGCATCTGGCTGCAGGGCGATGCCCCGGTGACCTACGCCGACCTTCTGGCCGAGACGGGGCGGATGGCCAATGCGCTGCAGGGTCTGGGGCTGGTCAAGGGGGACCGGCTTCTCTGTCAGGTGGACAAGTGTGAGGCGGTGCTGGTGCTTTACCTTGCCTGTCTGCGGGCGGGGGTGGTCTTTCTGCCGGTGAACCCTGGCTACACCGTGGCGGAGACCGAGCATTTCCTGACCGACGCCGACCCTGCATTGGCCATTTTCGACGGTGCGCGGGTTGGAGAGATTGCCGATAAATGCCGGAAAGTCATTGGGTTGGCGGATTTTCTTGCGATGGCATCTGAGGTGCAGGACGCCTTTTCCGACCCGGTGCCAAAGCCTGATGACCTTGCGGCGATCCTTTACACCTCGGGCACGACGGGGCGGTCGAAGGGGGTGATGCTAAGCCGGGAGAACCTGGCCTCGAACGCTGAGGCGCTGGTTGGGTTGTGGCGGTTTGCGGCAGAGGATGTGCTGCTGCATGTGCTGCCGGTCTTTCACACCCATGGGCTGTTCGTGGCGACGAATTGCGTGCTTTACGCAGGTGCCTCGATGATCTTCCAGCGCAGCTTTGCGCCCGAGGCGGTGCTGGAGGCGTTGCCCAGATCAACGGTGATGATGGGGGTGCCGACGTTCTATTCCCGGCTACTGGCCGATGCGCGGCTGACGCCTGCGGCTTGTGCCCATGTTCGGCTGTTCATCAGCGGGTCGGCGCCGCTGTCACCGGCGACGCATGCCGAATGGCGGGGCCGGACGGGTCAGGCGATCCTGGAACGCTACGGGATGACGGAGACGAACATGATCACCTCAAACCCCTATGACGGGCCGCGCAAGGCGGGGACGGTGGGGCTGCCTTTGCCAGGGGTTGCGGTGCGGATTGCCGGGCCGGATGGGCTGCCCGTTGCGGCGGGTGAGGCTGGGGCGATCGAGGTGAGGGGGCCGAACGTCTTCGCTGGCTACTGGCGGATGCCCGAACAGACCGCGAAAGAGTTCCGCGATGGCTGGTTCATCACGGGCGATCTGGGGGCGTTCGATGCCGACGGTTATCTCAGCATTCTGGGCCGGGTGAAGGATCTGGTCATCAGCGGCGGTCTGAACGTCTATCCTGCCGAAGTGGAGGCCGCGATTGACGATCTGCCGGGGGTCGCGGCCAGCGCTGTGATCGGCGTGCCGCATCCCGATTTCGGCGAGGCGGTCGTGGCTTGCCTGGTGGGCCTGGTTGAGCCCGAAAAGGTGCGGGAGGCGCTGCGGGAAAGGCTGGCCGCCTTCAAGATTCCGAAGCGGGTGATCGTGATGGAGGACCTGCCCCGGAATGCGATGGGAAAGGTCCAGAAGGCCGAGCTGCGGCGGGTCCATGCGGGGCTGTTCGCGGGCGGGTGACGGCGGTATCTGCAGAGTCTGTCCACGCTGGACAAGCGCCGGATAGTGTTTTTAATCAATAGGATGCGCGCGGGTGTTAGGGAAATCTTAAGACCTTCGGCTGCCCGCCAACTGACCCGGATCAGCCCTGCATCAGGCGATCAAAGACGGGGTCGGGGTCGTCCACCTCGACCAGCCTCTTGCCCTCGATGACCAGAACCCTGGTTGCCACGGCGCGGACAAAGGCGCGGTCGTGGCTGACCAGAAGGCAGGCAGCTTCGTGCGCGATCAGCTCGGTTTCCAGCGCGTCCTGGCCTTCGATATCAAGGTGATTGGTCGGCTCGTCCAAGAGGTAGAAGTTCGGTTGCGCCAGTCGCAGCATCAACATGGCCAGCCGCGCCTTCTGGCCGCCGGACAGCCGGGCCATGGCGGTGGTCTGGGCGTCGATGCTGATGCCTGCGCCTGAAAGCTGGGATCTGAGGGGTTGATCGGCGATTTCGCCCACGGATTTTGCGGCATCCCACGGTGTCGGGAAGGCATCGAGTTGCGACAGCGCCTGATCAGAGTAGCCAAGCCGCAGACTGGCGGCGTGGCGGATTTCGGGGTCGTTCCCGGCGATGGCGGCGCGAATGCGCGCGACAAAGCGCGACTTTCCGGCCCCGTTCGCGCCCAGAAGGGCGATGCGGTCGCCCTTTTCCAACCAGAGCTTGCCCGTGCGGAAAAGAAGCCGCTGATCCGGCGTTGTGATGGCCGCGTCGTCGATGGTCAGAAGCGCCTTGGCATGCGTTCCGCTGTTCGTCAGACGGATCGCGCCGGCTGAGCGGTCGGCCTGCTGCGGCTTTGCCCGTTCCTCCAGCTTGTCGGCCCGATCAGACAGTTGCCGTGTCTTCACGACCAGAAGGTCAGAGCCGGAGTTGATGCCGATGTTCTTCAGCTTGGCCGCCTGCTGGCGCAGGGCACGGACCTTGCGCATGTCGTTGTCGAACTGCCGCCCCCGCGCCGTGTCGCGGTCCTGAAGCGCGACAAGGGCGCGGAAATAGGGCAGGGCGAAATCCTCGCTATCCTCGGGCCGCAAGAACAACGTGCGGGTGCTGGTCCCGTCCAGAAAAGCGCGGTCGTGGCTGGCGGCGATGACTGCGCAATCGCGGGGCAGGGCGGCGAGAAACCGTTCCAGCGCCCCGACCCGGCCGATGTCGAGATGGTTGGTCGGCTCGTCAAGCAGAAGAAGGTCAGGTTCGATCACGGCGGCCCGGGCCAGAAGCATCGTGCGCTGCCAGCCGCCGGACAGGTCGCGCACCGCGCAGTCCCTTGTGGGCTGGTCCACTTTCAGGTCGTCCAGCAGGATATCGACCCGCCAGCTTTCGGTGTCTGCGGTTTCCGGCGGCAGGGCAGTGCGGACGGCATCGGAGAAGCTGAGCGGCAAAAGCTGCGGTGGTGCATCCTGTGGCGCAAGGGAGGCGACCAGTCCGCGCGCCCTTGTGACCGTGCCGGTCGTGGGGTCTTCCACGCCCGCAAGGATGCGCAGAAGCGAGGATTTGCCCCGGCCGTTGGCTGCAACAAGGCCAAGGCGGTCACCTTTGGCGATGGACAGGGTGAGGTCCTTGAACAGGACATGGGGGCGGGTCAGCGACAGGTCTTTGAGCGAAAGCAGGGACATGGCAGTCTCATCTTGTCAGGAAGGCACGCCGAAGGGTGCCGATAAGGCTGACGTCGAGACGATGATGTCTTTCCGGTCAGCCCCGCGAAGTCAGCGCGGGGCAGAGACAGGGCCATAGGTTCGATGACAGAAGCGCATGGGCTTCCCCCTTCGGCTTTGCGGGACTGCGACAGCTTAGTCAGACAGGACCGGGGTTGGCAATCACTCAGCAACCGTGGCAAGCCAGTCCATCAGCCTTGGCCGCGCAGATTCGGCGCCTTCGGCCCGTGCGGCTTCGATCACCTTGCGCGCTTGGTCGAGATTGACCTTGCGCAAAAGCGCCTTGACCGGGCCGACCGAGGCCGGGCGCATCGAGAGGCTGCGAAACCCGATGGCGGCGAGAGCAAGGGCCTCGATCGGGCGACCGGCGTCTTCGCCGCAGAACGAGAGGGGCGTGTCCGTCTCGCGGCAGCGGGCGACGATCTGTTCGAGGAAGCTGAGGAACGACAGGTTCAGCGTGTCATAGCGGCGACGGACAAGTTCATTCTCGCGGTCGGCGGCGAAAAAGAACTGCTTCAGGTCATTGCCGCCGACGCTGACGAAATCCGTCAGCTCATAAAAACTGCGGGGCGCGAAGGCGAGGGAGGGGGTTTCCAGCATCGCGCCGATTTCGACGCGTTCGGGGACGGGGTGGCCGAGGGATTTCTCGCGGTGAAGTTCGCGCAGGGCATGGCTGCGGGCATAATCGGTATTGAGTGAGATGGCATGATCGAGCAGGGGCAGCGCATCATTGAAGCGGCCTAACAGCATGAGCACGTTGGCCTGATTGTAGTAGTACCAATCGCGCTGCGGGTCGAGCAGGGTGGCCTGACGATAACAGTCCAGCGCCTCATCGTAGCGTTCCAACTGCTCCAGGATGATGCCCTTGCCATTCAGCGCCCAATCGAACGATTCATCCAACTCAACAGCGCGTTCATAGGCATCAAGCGCTTCTTCATAGCGCTTGAGATAACGCAGCACCTGACCGAGCTTGCCCCAGGAGGGCGCGTGCAGCGGATCCATGCGCGTCGCTTCGCGGGCGGGCGGCAGCGCTTCCTGATAGCGTCCGGTCATGATGAGCGTTTCGGCCAGATTGTACCAATGCCACACAATCTCCGGTTGGTAGCGCGTGGCGCGGCGAAAGCTGAGGATCGCTTCGTTCAGGCGGCCCAACGCCTTGAGCGCCAGCCCACAGCCGTTGTGTGCCCAGGCATATTCCGGCAGCAGCCGAATCGCCTGCTCATAGGCTTGTACGGCGGCGTCATACTGCTTTTCATTGCGGTAAATCTGGCCCACGCGGGCGTGGCTGTTGGGATGGCGGGCATCAATCGAGAGGCCGCGCTGCAAGGCATCCATCGCCTCGCGCCGCCGCCCCAGTTTATCCAGCAGGTCGCCGCGATTGTACCAGTACCACACATCACGCGGGTTTAACTCCGTCGCCTGGATGAAACAGATCAGCGCCTCGGCAGGCCGCTGCAAGCGATCCAGGATGATGCCTTTGCCGTTGTACGCCCAGGCATAATTCGGGTCAAGCGTGAGGGCACGGTCATAGCAGACGATGGCCTCTTCGTAGCGTTCCAGCAGGCGCAGCGTGCGGGCGCGGCGGGCCCAGGCCCAGGCATAATCGGGTTGCAGGGTGATCGCCCGATCATAGGCTTCGAGGGCTTCTTCCAGGCGGCCCAACTCGGTGAGCGAATAGCCCTTGTCCATCAGTTCGCGGGCTTGCAGGGCTGTGCCATCGCTGTCCAGCGTCGGCAGTTCGCCCACCTCGGCGCGATAGATGGTGGACAACATCTCCACGATGGACGCCCACGTTTGCGGGCGTTCTTCGGGCTTTTTTCGCCATGCATTGCAGCGTCAGGTGAATGAGCATGGCGGGCAACTTGGCTTTGGCAGGCCGATCAAAGCCGGGAATCTCTTTGAGATGGGCTTCTTTCCACGAGTTCGCCCGATTCTTGAACGGATGCCGTCCGGTCAGCATCTCATACAGCACGATGCCAAACGCATAAATATCTGAGCGCAGATCCACGTCCTGCGCCTCGCACTGCTCCGGCGACATGTATGGCGGCGTGCCGACGGCGGCATTCATGCGAGTGAGGCGGCCCAACGTCTCTCTGCCATCGCCTTCATCATCCACTGCATCATCCAGATCGACCACCTCAAACGGGCGATTCGAATCAAGCGAGCGCACCAGCCCAAAATCGGTAATTTTGGCGATGCCATCGTGCGTCACAAGGATATTGCCCGGCTTGAGGTCCCGATGCACCAGACGCGGCACTTTGGTGGTGGCGTGCTGCATGCCTAACGCGATGTGGATGGCATAAATCAAGGATTGGGCCATCGTCAGACGGTTATGGTCGATCCAACTCCGCAGATCAACGCCGATGCCCTCCATGCCGCTGATGTGCTCCAAAAAGATATGCGGGCGCTGATGAATATTTTGCACCAGCCGCGCCTGTACAATGTTGGAATGCCGCTCCAATTGAATCCAGGTGAACGCCTCATGCTCAAAGCGGGCGATGGCGCGTTCATTCTCCAAAAAGCTGCGCTTGAATGTCTTGATAGCGACAGGTTCGCGCTTGTCCTGGTCATAACACAGATACACCACGCCCATGCCGCCCGCCCGAATATCGACCACCTCGTAGCGGCCTTCGATGCGCTGTCCAACGTGAAAATCGTATTCTTCGTCATTTTGCAGCGGCGCTTTGGCGGGGGCAGGCCGCTGATAGCCCGTCGAATCGGCGGCATCCTCTGCCACAGAGGGCAGGCTGGGGGGCGGTGAATTGCTCTCCTCAATGCGCGTGACGGAACTCATCGCGCCGGATTCGGGCTGCTCCTGCGAGAGGATCTCGATGTTCAAGTCCAGGCGCGTCTCCGACACATCGTTGAGGGCGTCTTTGGGCGGTTTGGGCAGATCAAAATCGCTGGCCGGGCTGCTCGGCGGCGGCGGCACATCGAAGGCGGTTTCATCGTCGGGCGGGTTGGCGCTGCCTTTTTCGCCTGAGATCAGCGTCTCGGCCTCCTGGCTGATGGGCTGGCGATAGGTATCGAGCAGGCGGCGGACAAGATGCGCTTCCACATGCGGGATGGGTGGCTCATCGCCCTCATCGCGGGCGGCGGCCCACAATGCCACCGCGATATTGCGTTGGGTGGGGCGTGCCAGCGCCACGTCGATCAGCCAGCGCACGTAGGCATCGAGTTCATTGTGGGCTTTGGTACGATCAACGGCGTGTTTGCCAGCGCATAGGCACGGTTATAAGCGATCAGCGTTTTGCCTACGTAGAAGACACGCAGGCGCTCATCGCTGCTCAGGCTGCGTTCAGCGCACAGGTCAGCCAGCGTGAAGACGTAATCAATCTCTGGCACGCGCAGCGCCAGGCGACCCCACTCACTGACCTCTGGGTTGGGGTCAGTGGCAAAGGGATCAAATTTGTCCTCGTCTATGCGCCGCCGCAGCAATTTTTGTTTGGCGTCAGCAGAGAGAGGCAGCGGGCGGCGTCCAGATTGAGGGGGTTTTGAAATTGGCATAAAGGCTTCATGTGTGGCTCATCGTAAATGGAGAGTATAACGCACTTACGCGGCCTTGCCCAAACTCTTAACAGGGGAATCGTCGATCTTTGCACACTATCGTAGGCTCACGAACGAAGTCACCGAAGGTATGCATGTGCCCGAACCACTAGATCGGGATATTCACGCGGTTCGTAGAAACGCTTCTTGAGACGTCCGCAGGTTCGGACGCGCAGAAGCGCGTCCCTACAAGAGACCCGATACCCGCCATAAAAACGGGTTTTTGTTCGTTCAAATATCGATTTTTCCAATTCCGTGATTCACTGAAATTATGATCTTTTATGATTCCTATGAAAATTTGCTACGATTATCCTGACACGGCATCTATCTGTTTTAGCCTTTTAGGGGTCGATCTGCTGGAGCGCTCCTCAATTGCTATGCGCTCTTACACAAAATATTAACAGAAACTAAATTATCCCCTACTCCGGATTCGCCTGGATCACTCCACTCATCACCGTATACGTGCGGCCTCGTGCCACCACCTCGCCCGCCGCATCACGCCCCGTTAGCACAATCGACACATACACCACATCGCCCGTGCCATCGGTCTCCAGCGTCGTCGTGCGCTGTGCCAATTCCAGTCGTGCATACACGTAACGCGCTGCACCTGTTTGCACCAGCAGCGGCCCGCTGTTGAGCAGGGCGC
>JAAUPC010000131.1 GCA_012036325.1 Paracoccaceae bacterium | reverse complement strand
CATCACGGTGATGCGCGAGACACCGGCGGGGGTGGCGCAGTGGCGGCCTGCCCGCGCCTTGCCGGAGCGGGAGACGCGGCTTCTGACAGAGGCGGAGGGGAAAGAGCTTTTGGCCGGGGCTGGGGTGACTGTGCCTGGGTCGGTCACCGGTGTGACGATTGTCGAGGTCGCAGGGAAGGTGCGCTTTAGCGCACCCTACGTGTTGAAGGGACTGGGCTTTGCCCACAAGACCGAATCCGGGGCGGTGCGGTTGGGGGTGATGTCGCTGGATGGTCAGGCAGATATGCCGGGGGCGACGGGTTATCTGGTGGAAGAGATGGTGACCGGCGCGGTGGCCGAAGTGCTGCTGGGGCTGCGACGCGATCCGGTCTATGGCGTGACGCTGACCCTGGGCATGGGGGGCGTGACGGCGGAAGTGCTGGCGGATACGGTCACGCTGGTGCTGCCTGTGACCGAGGCGCAGGTGCTGGAGGCGGCGAAGGGCCTTCGGCTCTGGCCGCTTCTGGACGGCTACCGGGGGCGGCCCCGTGCGGACATGGGAGCGGTGGCCGATATCGCCTTGCGGCTTCAGGCGCTGATGCTGGGCGACGACAGCCTTGAAGAGATTGAGATCAACCCGATCATGGTGCGTGAAACGGGTGCCGTGGCGGTGGACGCATTGGTGAGGAGAGCGTGATGGAAATGCGGACCGAAGGCCCGATCAAGACGCGGCGCGAGGGGGCTATTCTGGAGGTCACCCTGGATGCGCCCAAGGCCAATGCGATCAGCCTGAAGACCAGCCGGGTGATGGGCCTCACGTTCCGGGACTTCCGCGACGATGACAGCCTTCGCGTCTGCATCATTCGCGCGGCGGGGGAGAAGTTCTTTTGCCCCGGCTGGGACCTGAAGGCCGCGGCCGAGGGGGATGCGGTGGATGGCGATTATGGCGTGGGCGGCTTTGCGGGGTTGCAGGAGCTGCCAAACCTGAACAAGCCGGTGATCGCCGCCGTGCAGGGCATCTGCTGCGGCGGGGGCCTGGAGTTTGCGCTGTCGGCGGACCTGATCCTGTGTTCCACCAACGCGACCTTCGCCCTGCCCGAAATCAGGTCGGGCACGGTGGCGGATGCGGCCAGCATCAAGCTCCCGAAGCGCATTCCTTATCATGTGGCGATGGACCTTCTGCTCACGGGCCGCTGGTTTGACGCCGAAGAGGCGCATCGCTGGGGGATCGTGAAGGAGGTCTGCGCGCCGGAGGAGCTGCTGGCCAAGACCTGGGAACTGGCACGGTTGCTGGAGTCCGGGCCACCGCTGGTCTATGCCGCGATCAAGGAAGTGGTGCGCGAGGCCGAAAACATGCGCTTTCAGGATGCGCTCAACCGGATCACCAAGCGGCAGATGCCGACGGTGGACCGACTGTATTCGTCCGATGACCAACTGGAGGGGGCAAAGGCCTTTGCCGAAAAGCGCGATCCGGTTTGGAAGGGGCGGTAGGGGCGATCAAGGGCGTCGCTGGACAAGCCCGGACGTTACGCCTAGCCTCGCTCAACCTTGCGGAGAAGGCCGGGCATGACAAAAGTGGCTCTTGTCACAGGCGGCGCGCGCGGAATCGGGCGGGCAATTGCGCTTGATCTGGCCCGGGATCATCAGGTGGCAATCACCTGGCTGACGACCGAGCCTGCCGATCTTGCGGATACCGTCTTGGCCATCCGGTCCGATCTGACCAAACCAGACAGCGCGAAGACGGTTGTTGAACAGGTCATCGCGCGCTTTGGCCAACTGGACGTGATCATAAATAACGCAGGTTCAGTTATATCGTCCGCGCCCGACAGCTTTGATCCGGAGGCGCTGCGGGCCATGCTGGACATCAACCTCTTGGCCCCGGGCACGCTGCTTGCCGCCGCATTGCTGTATCTGAAACCCGGGGCGTCGGTCGTCAACATCTCATCGGGCAATGCGGTCCTGCCGCCGCGCGGGGCTGCAATCTATGGCGCGAGCAAAGCCGCGCTGAACCTGTGGACTCGCGGGATGGCCAAGGAGCTTGGGCCGCGGGGTATCCGGGTGAATGCTGTCGCGCCGGGGGCCACCAACCTGCCCGGAGCGCCGCGGTCTGCCGAACTGACCCAGCTTTTCGTCAATGACACAGCCCTTGGTCGGATCGGGACACCGCAAGACGTTGCCCGCGCCGTCCGTTTCATGGCGAGCGATGAGGCCGGGTTCATCACTGGTCAGGTGCTGGAGGTTTCTGGCGGATATCGCCTTTAGGACATATGGGAATTCGGAGGTCGCCCCATGCCCACCCACGACTACACTACCCGCATCCTGTGGACCGGCAACCGGGGCGAGGGGACGGCGCATTACAAGGCCTATGACCGGACCTGGGATATCGCGGTGCCGGGGAAGGCGGTGGTGCAGTGTTCGAACGATCCGTTGTTGGGCGGGGACCCGGGGAAGATGAACCCGGAGGATCTCTTGCTCAGCGCGCTCTCGGCCTGCCACATGCTGTGGTATCTGCACTATGCGAGCGATGCAGGGGTGGTGGTGACTAGCTATTCGGACAGCCCGGTGGGCGTTGGGGAAGTGGGACGGGGTGGTGCCGGGCGGTTCGTCAAGGTGACCTTGCGGCCGCATGTGGGGGTGAAGGCGGGGACGGACCTTGCGGCCGCCGAGGCGATCCATCACCGGATCCACGAGGTGTGCTTCATCGCCCGGTCGGTGAATTTTCCGGTCGCCTATGCCCCCAGTTTTGAGGTGGTTGCCTGACCCGACCGCTCGTCGATGACTGTGTCACTCCTCGCGCGACCGTCGCGAGGAGGAGACGAAGTTGAACGAGGAGCCACCCCGAGCGCGACATTTGATGTCGCAAAGCGGACGGTTCCAACGCCCACCCCCGGCTAGGGTGCCCGAACGTGCCGGGGGGCAACATGGACGAGACCGATTACATCATCGTGGGCGCAGGCTCGGCGGGCTCGGTGCTAGCCGAGCGGCTGTCGGCCAACGGCAAGCACCGGGTGACGGTCCTGGAGGCGGGCGGGTCGGACCGGCGCTTTTACGTCCATCTGCCGCTGGGCTATGGCAAGCTTTTCTATGACCCCGCCGTCAACTGGCTGTACAAGACCGAACCCGACCCGGGCCTTGCCGGCGCGCGGGACCATTGGCCACGGGGGCGGCTGATGGGCGGGTCCTCCAGCATCAATGCGATGGTCTATATCCGCGGGCACCGGGCGGATTATGACGACTGGGGCCGCGACAATCCCGGCTGGGGCTGGGACAACTGTCTGGCCGCCTACAAGGCGATGGAGCATAACGAGGCCGGGGCAGATGACTGGCGCGGGCAGGGCGGGCCTTTGTTCGTCTCGGCCAACCAGAGCGGGCTCCACCCGCTGGTGCCAGAGTTCATTGCGGCCTGCGGGCAGGGCGGGCTGGCCCCCACCCCGGATTTCAACGGCGCCAGTCAGGAGGGCGCGGGCGTCTACCAGATGACGATCAAGGCCGGGCGCAGAAATTCGGCCGCGCGGGCGTTTCTGCGACCGGCGATGCGGCGCGCCAATGTAAGGGTGATCACTGACGCTTTGGCGACGCGAGTGGTGATCGAAGATGGCAGCGCGGTCGGGGTGGAGTACCGCAAGGGCGGTGCGCTGCAGGTTCTGCGCGCGAAGGGAGAGGTGATCCTTGCGGGCGGGGCGATCAATTCCCCCCAGTTGTTGCAACTGTCGGGGATCGGGCCGGGGGGGCTGTTGCAGGGTCTGGGCATTCCGGTTCAGCGCGACAACCCCAACGTCGGCGACCATCTGAGCGATCATCAGGGCATCAATTACACCTGGTCGATGAATGTGCCGACCTACAACGACGAGCTGCGCCCCTGGTGGGGCAAGCTGCGCGCCGGGATGCAATATATGCTGACCCGGAGCGGCCCTTTGGCGAAGTCGATCAACCATGCAGGCGGGTTCTTCCGGACGCTGCCCGACCTTGACCGGCCGAATATGCAGCTGTATTTCCAGGCTTTTTCTACGCTGATCCCGCGCGAAGGTGAAAGGCCGGTCCTGAACCCGGACCCCTGGTCGGGCATGTCGATCGGGCTGTCAAACTGCAAGCCGACCAGCAAGGGCCATATCCGACTACGCTCCGCCGACCCGGGGATGCATCCGGTGATCACGGCGAATGCGTATTCCACCAATCATGACGTCGAGGAAATGCTGGCTGCGGTGAAATACCTGCGCCACATCGCGGCGCAACCGGCGCTGGCGCGGCTGATCAAGGAAGAGCTGCGTCCTGGGCCAGCGGTGGTGACGGATGAAGACCTGATCGCCGATTTCCGCGCCCGGTCTGGGACGGTCTATCACCCAAGCTGCACCTGCCGGATGGGGCCGGATGCGGCATCGAGCGTGGTGGATGCGCGGCTGCGGGTGCATGGGGTCGGCGCGCTGCGGGTGATCGACGCCAGTGCCTTTCCGACGCTGATCGCCGGGAACACCAATGCGCCTGCCATGCTGATGGGCTGGAAGGGTGCCGAAGCGGTTTTGGCCGACGCGCGCTGACCTTGGACGGGCCGCCGTTGCCAGGGGCATCGAGCCCCCGGCAACGGCATTGCCATCGCACGCCGGGGCCGGTCACTTTTGCCTGCACGGTGGAGAGGCGGGTTGGGGTGCAGATGAGTATTTTTGAAAAGAGCAAATCAGGGGAAGGTTTTTTGCGCACCCTGGATGATCTTCCGCAAGCCGTTGAGAACGCTTGCGTAAGGGGTGCGTTTCAGGGCTGGGACGGCGTCTTTCCTTGGTCTTGCTTGCGTCTTCTTTCCGTCTCTACGCGCGCCGGGGTTGCAGGGCGTTAACACTGCAGTAGGACTCAACAGCTGGTGGGGCAACACCTTTGCTGCAGGTCAGCGTTTGAGGTCGCGGTAGGGGCAGACGTCTGCGGCGAAGGGGACGTGGCGGCGGCGGAAGCTGGTGTCCTCCAAGGGTTCGGGGGTGGTGATCCGGTCCATCCGGAAATGCCGGAACGCGTCGCGCGCGGGGTCCCAGGCGACAAGATACCACAAGGGCGGCAGGATCAGCATTGCTTGCGGTTCGACCGTGCGGAGGGTCGGACTGCCCTTGGCGTCACGGTAATGAAACCGAAGGAGGCGGCCGGTCAGGAAGGCTGTTTCAAACGCGGGCAGGAGGATGGCGTCCAGCGGGCGGAGGTCAGACAGGTCCTGTTCGGGTGCAAGCTGACCGACATGCAAGCAGTCAAGAAACCGCCGCAGGTCGCGCAGTTTGTCGGGTGGCAGGGCGCGTTCGATCTTGGCAAGGCCTGCATCGGCCAGGCTGGCAAAGGGCAGGTTGCCTGCCGCGCGCATGGCGGCAACGCTGATCAGGAGGGCAAACACCTCGGCCACCGTCAGGCGCGGGGTGGTCTGCACCGACTGCGGGTCAAGCTGCAGCCCGCCGCCGCGACCGGGGTCAGAATGGATGACAAAGCCCTGGTCCCGAAGTGCTGCGATGTCGCGCAGGATGGTGCGACGGGAGGCGCTGACCTTTGCCGCAAGCTCGGCCACGGTGGTGGTCCCAGAGCGGCGGAGGTGGCGGGCGAGGGCGTCTTGGCGGGTGCGGCTGTTCATGCGGGCAGGATAGGGCCTTTGGTGACAGATTTTGGCACCGTTTAACTTTAGTCCGGCGTGGCAACTGTCAAGAAGGAGTGAGACATGCAACGTACCGCCGTAAACCCGTGGGACTGGTCGCTGCCACTGGGCTACAATCAGGGCGAGGTTCTGGAAGGGGTCAGCCGTCAGCTGATCTGCGCCGGGCAGACCGCCGTTGATGGGTCAGGCGCGCCGCAGTTTCTGGGCGACATGCGCGGCCAGATCGGGCTGGCGCTGGACAATCTGGAAGCGGTGCTGCGGCAGGGCGGAATGGGGCTTGGCCATGTCGTGCGGCTGGTGGTCTATGCGACCGATGTCGACGCGGCACTGCGGAACTTTGATTTGATGGGCATGCGGTTTGGCCCGGCAGGGGTGCGCCCGCCGATGACGCTTGTAGGCGTGACCCGGCTGGCCGTGCCCGGGTTGATGTTCGAGATCGAGGCGACAGCAGCGGCCTGAAGGCGCAAGCGCAAGCGTAGGGTGGGCAATTTGCCCACCCTACCTACTCTCCCCTCGGGAAACGCTTGCTGTCTTCCAGCACGTTCAGGTCCATGTGGTTGCGCATGTAGCGTTCGGATGCCGCGCGCAAGGGCTGATGGTCCCAAGGGTAGTAGGCACCGTTCCTGAGCGCCTCATACACCACCCAGCGGCGGGCCTGGCTTTCGCGCACCTGCGCGTCGTAGGCGGCAAGGTCCCAGCGTTTGTCGGCCAAGGCGCGGAGGTGGGCGAGGGTGTCGGCGGCGGCAGGGTCGGTGGCGCGGTTCAGGCGTTCCTGCGGGTCGTCCGCGAGGTTGAAAAGCTGGTCTGGGTCGGCCGGGCAGCGGATGTATTTCCAATCCCCGTCACGCAGGGCGACCATCGGGGTGATCGTGCCTTCGGCAGCATATTCCATGGCGACCGGCGGGCGGGGCGCGCCGTTTGCGACCGGGATCAGGTTGACGCCTTCGGTCCAGGGCGCGACCTCAGCCATCGAGATGCCCGCCAGCGCCGCAAGGGTGGGGGCGAGGTCGATGGAGGAGACCGGGGTGTCTACCCGGCCAGCGGGCATGTCGGGGGCGGCGATCATCAGGGGGACGCGGGAGGCGCCTTCGAAGAAGCTCATCTTGAACCAGAGGCCCTTGTCGCCCAGCATCTCACCATGGTCGGAGAGGAAGATGATGTGGGCGTCTTGGCGGGTTGCGTCCAGGACTGCGAGGACTTCGCCGATCTTGTCGTCGATGTAGCTGATGTTGGCGAAGTAGGCCTGTTTCGCGCGGCGGATGTGGCCCTCGGTGATGTCCATCCCGCGCCAGTCGCAGGCGTCCATCAGGCGCTGGGAATGGGGGTCCATGGCGTCGTAGGCGAGGGGTTCGGGTGGCTCACACTCCGGCGCGCCCTCATACAGGTCCCAGTATTTGCGGCGGGCGACGAAGGGGTCATGCGGGTGGGTGAAGCTGACGGTCAGGCACCAGGGCCGGGGGTCTTGCCCGCGGGAGAGGTCATAGAGTTTCTGGACCGCCTGATGGGCGACGTCGTCATCATATTCCAGCTGGTTGGTGATCTCGGCCACGCCCGCGCCGGTGACCGAACCGAGGTTGTGATACCACCAGTCGATGCGTTCGCCCGGCTTGCGGTAATCCGGGGTCCAGCCGAAATCAGCGGGGTAGATGTCGGTGGTCAGGCGTTCTTCGAACCCGTGCAGCTGGTCAGGGCCGACGAAGTGCATCTTGCCGGAAAGGGCGGTCTGGTATCCCGCGCGGCGAAGGTGGTGGGCATAGGTGGGGATGTCGGAGGCAAACTCGGCCGCGTTGTCGTAGACGCGCGTCCGGCTGGGCAGCTGGCCTGACATGAAGCTGGCGCGGGCGGGGGCGCAGAGGGGCGAGGCGGTGTAGCAATTGGCAAAGCGGGCTGAGCGGGCAGCCAGCGCCCGCAGGTTAGGTGTGTGCAGGAAAGCGGCAGGACCATCGGGAAAAAGCGTTCCATTCAGCTGGTCCACCATGATGACAAGGATATTTGGGCGGGGGGACATCGGCGGCCTTTCCGGCTGGGACTTGCGATGGCAGACTGTGCGGAAGGGGCCGGTCGGTCTGGCTCCGAAACGACGCGGGTCAGTCATATCCGCCATTGGGCCGGGGTGCGATGCCGACAGTCAAGGAAGTGCCGGACCAGCGGATCGCCATGCCGGATGGCGTTCTGTTATCAGCGCGGCTTTGGCGGCCGGTGGGCGCGGCCCGGGTGCCTGCCGTGATCGAGATGATCCCCTATCGCAAACGCGATGGCACGGCGGCGCGGGATGAGGCGATTCACCCGTTCATCGCCGCGCAGGGCTATGCCTGCCTGCGGGTCGATCTGCGCGGGACCGGCGACAGCGAGGGGGTCTTGACCGACGAATATACGCCGCAGGAACTGGCTGATGCCTGCGCGGTCATTGCCTGGGTGGCGGCGCAGGGCTGGTGCACGGGCGCTGTCGGGATGATGGGCAAAAGCTGGGGGGCGTTCAACGCGCTGCAGGTAGCGGCCTTGCAGCCCCCTGCGTTGAAAGCGGTGATCGCGGTCTGCGGCACGGTGGACCGGTTTGGCGAGGATATCCATTTCAAGGGCGGCTGCCTTCTGGGCGAAAACTTCGGCTGGGCGTCGGTGATGCTGTCCTATTCCTCCCGCCCCGCAGACCCGGCTTTGCGGGCCGATTGGCGGGAAGATTGGTTGCAGCGGCTGGAGGGGAACCCCTGGCTTGCCCCCGCTGGGTCGGGCATCAGACCCGCGACGCCTATTGGCGGCATGGGTCGGTGTGTGAGGATTGGTCGCGCCTGACGGTGCCGATCCTGGCCATCGGCGGCTGGGCGGATGGCTATGTGAACATGGTGGGCGCCTTGGTCCGCAACGCGGCGGGCCCGGTCAAGGGGATCGTCGGGCCTTGGGTGCATCTTTACCCGCATATGGCGGTGCCGGGACCCCGCATCGGCTTTCTGGCCGAGGCTTTGCGCTGGTGGGGCCGCTGGTTGAAGGACGAGGAGACGGGGGTGGAGGCTGACCCCGCGCTGCGCCTGTTCCTGCAAGAGGCGGAGGCACCCGGACCCATCAGGCGGCAAAGCCGGGCGGGCCGCTGGACTCGGCCTGCCCGCGC
>JAAUPC010000130.1 GCA_012036325.1 Paracoccaceae bacterium | reverse complement strand
TGCCCCAGCCCGCCACCGGCCCCGGCTGACCAGACGGCCCGCGCGCAGGCGATGACCTTTCTGCAGGTCCTCGCCGCGGTCGACCTGTCGCCGAACAGGTCTGCCGGTCCCGCGCCACCGTGCGCAACTGCGACTTCCGCATCGTCATTGACGACCGCCCCGGCCAGCCGCCCAATGCCTTCCAGACGCTGGATGACCGCGGCCGCCCGGTGGTCGGCTTTACGCTGGCCCTGATCCGCGATGCCCGCAATGCGGATGAGCTGGCCTTTGTCCTCGGGCATGAAGCGGCCCACCACATCGCGGGCCACATTCCCCGCCGTCAGGACCAGGCGTTAAGCGGCGCGCTCTTGGCCGGGGTCCTGGCACAGGCCGGTGGCGCCACCCCGGACGAAGTACGAGCCGCCCAGAACCTTGGGGCCGAGGTCGCCGCCCGCAGCTACTCGCGCGAGTTTGAGCTTGAGGCCGATGCCCTTGGCGCTGAAATCGCCCTTGTCGCAGGGTTTGATCCCATTCGCGGCAGTGGATTCTTTGATCGCTTGCCTGATCCGGGCGACCGCTTCCTTGGCAGCCATCCCCCGAACGCGCAACGCAAGGCACAAGTGGCCGCCACCGTGCGCCGATTGACGGGCGGTTGATCTGGGTCAAGGCGGACGCTTCTTGCCACCGGCAGCATGGCCGGACTTGGCAAGGAGTTTTGCCCATGATCGGATATCCCGAAGCCCCGAAAGCCTGGTGGCTGACCCGTGGCATGGCCCGCATCAGCGGGGTGAACCTGCCGCGTGCCGTTGTTGACGGCTGGCTGCAACGCGCCGAGCTTGAGGATCTTGTCACCCGCTGCGCCGCCTGCTTCAACAAATCTGACTGCGAATCCTGGCTGGCCCGGTCCGGACCGGCTTTGGCCATGCCCGAGTTCTGCCCGAACAAACCGGGGATCGAGGCGCTGGTCGCCTGACGGCTTGCGGGGTTCCCCTCCCTTGCCCTGCAGCGTCACCGACCACACCGCCCTGATCGGCGCCTGGCCCGCAGTCTTCCGGGCCAGGCGCCGTCCTTTTCCCAGCCGGGGCCTGTGCCCGGCGCAGGTCCCGTGGCAGACTGGGGCCATGATCGTTTTGGAAGACATCTTGCGCGACCGCGGCTCGCGCTATGCCGCGGCCGTGGGCGTGGTGCGGAACCGGGCCGAGATTGACGCCTTCCTTGCCGCTTTGCGCAGCCGCCGACGCTTCGCCAAGGCCACGCATCACAGCTGGGCCGCAGTCCTGTCGGAAGGTGGCCCCCTGAAGAACGATGATGGAGAGGCCGGGGCAGGGGCGGTGATCCTGAAGATGCTGGAGCGAGAAGGTCTGGCAGACCACATCGTCACCGTCTCGCGTTGGTATGGCGGCGTTCATCTGGGCGGCGACCGTTTCGCCCATATTGTCACCTGCACCCGGGCGGTGCTTGCCGCACAACGCACCACCCTCGACGGACCTGCCCGCGACGGCTAATCTCGCCCCCAGCTGGACGCGGGGAGGGGTTCATGCGCGACATTCTGGCCGCCGAGGCGCGGCGCTTTGCCAATACCGTTGTCTGGTCCTGGGAAGGGTGGCGCGCGGCCTGGGCAACGGAAAAGACCCTGCGGCAATGGGCGGTGGTGAACGGTCTCTCCGCCGGTCTTGCCTTTACCCTTGACCTCTCACCAACCGAGCGCGGCCTGATCCTGGCGCTTGGCCTTCTGGTGCTTGCGGCTGAGCTGATCAATACAGGGCTGGAAGAAGTGGTGGACCACCTGTCCCCGGGCCAGGACCCAAGGGCGAAGAAAGCCAAGGATTGCGGGTCAGCCTGTGTGGCGCTGACAGCAATCGCCGCGGGGGTGGCTTGGGTCGTCGTGCTGGTGGGCTAAGCCCCGCGCCGCTGCCGCCGAAGATGCGCGCGGTACAGGATCGGCGCGGCGACCCGATTGTAAAGCGAGCCGCAACCAGGGTCGCACGACCGGCCATCCCGTCAGCGCGGGCTAGCCAACGCCAGCGCGGCACGCCCACCAAAGCGCCCGGAACGCCTCCAGCCCGGCCAGGACGCGGCCATCCTGCCAGACATGCAACTGCCGGGCTGCCTGATCCTGGGTCAGTCCCCAGTCGGCGGCACTGTTAAGCGCATCAAATCGGATCGGCAACCCGTCCGCCAGCGCGCGCCGACGGTAGGCGTCGATCTCGAACCGGCAGACCGGGCAGGTTGCATTGTAAAGGACACGGGTTTCGCCGGGCGGTGACATCATCATATGCCAGATATGGCGCGACCCTTGCGCGCGGCGAGGTCCAGCGACGCAGGGTCACAGGCCTCTGGCGTCAGCTAGGCATCTGACGATTACAGGCCCTTGTGCGATCCGTCGCACATCGGCGCCTGCGCCGTCTGCTTGCAGCCGCAAAAGAACACTGCCTTCGTGGCGTCGGCGGTCCATTTCAACGGGGAAAAGCTCGTGTCCTTGTGGCTGCCATCACAAAACGGCTGCCGCGAGGATTTCCCGCAAGCACACCAGAAGTAGGACTTGCCTTCCTCCACCTCAACCCTGAACGGGCTCGTGGCAGCGATCTGCGGGGTGTCAGCCAATTGCATGCGCTCCGGACGTTCTGTTGCCTGACCGTCGCCGGGGTCGGCCCTTGTGTCAACGCTTTCGCGGGGCGGGGCCTTAGGAGCGGTGCCCCCAAAGATCATACTTCCCCGCCTCATCCACCGTCACCCGGACGATGTCACCGGGGGCCAAGCCCTCGAAGCCCTCGTCAATGAAGAGGTTCCCGTCAATCTCGGGCGCGTCCGCCTTGGTGCGGCAGGTGGCACCGTCCTCGTCGACTTCATCGACGATGACCTCCAGCACTTTTCCAACCTTTGCGGCCAGTTTCGCCTCGGAAATACCCTGCGCTTTTTCCATAAAGCGATCAAAGCGGTCTTGCTTCACCTCTGCGGGCACATGGTCGGGCAAGGCGTTCGACCGCGCGCCCGCAACGTTTTCGTATTGGAAGCAGCCGACCCGGTCCAGCTGCGCCTCGTCCAGCCAATCCAGCAGGGTCTGGAACTCGGCCTCCGTCTCGCCCGGATACCCCACGATGAAGGTCGACCGCAGCGTCAGGTCTGGTGCAATGGCGCGCCAGGCGGCGATTTCGTCCAGGGTCTTCGCGGCAGCGGCGGGGCGGGCCATCCGGCGCAAGACATCCGGGTGGGCGTGCTGGAACGGAATGTCCAGGTAAGGCAGCACCAGCCCTTCCGCCATCAGCGGGATCAACTGGCGCACATGCGGATAGGGGTAGACGTAATGCAGCCGCACCCAGGCGCCAAGCTTGCCCATCTCCCGCGCAAGGTCGGTGACATGGGCCCGCACCTCTCCCCCCTTCCAGGGGGAAAGGTCATGCTTTCGGTCCACCCCATAGGCGCTGGTGTCCTGGCTGATCACCAGAAGCTCCCTCACCCCGGCCTCGACCAGCTTTTCCGCCTCACGCAGCACGGCATGGGCAGGGCGGCTGACCAATTTGCCCCGCATGTCCGGGATGATGCAGAACTTGCAGGCGTGGTTGCAGCCTTCGGAAATCTTCAGATAGCTGTAGTGGCGGGGGGTCAGGCTGACGCCGGTCGCAGGCAACAGATCGATGAACGGGTCCGGCGCGGGGGGTACTGCGGCGTGGACCGCGTCCAGCACCGCCTCATACTGGTGTGGGCCGGTGACGGCCAAAACCTTCGGATGCGCGCCGGTGATGTACTCGGGTTCCGCTCCCAGACAGCCCGTCACGATCACCCGGCCGTTTTCCTGCAACGCCTCGCCAATCGCCTCAAGGCTTTCGGCCTTGGCGCTGTCAAGGAACCCGCAGGTGTTCACGATCACCGCATCAGCACCCTTGTAGTCAGGCGAAATCGCATAGCCCTCGGCCCGAAGCCGCGTCAGGATGCGTTCGCTGTCGACCAGCGCTTTGGGGCAGCCCAAGCTGACCATCCCGATGGTGGGTTGGCCCTGCCGCCGCGTGTCGGGGACAAGCGCGCGGGCAAGGTCGGGGCGAAGAAGCGGCGGGTTTTCAGACATTCCCGCCCTATACCGCGATGGCGGGGCGTAGGAAAGCCCGCCCACTCGGCCATTTGATGCCGGTGGGGTCTCCCCGACTTGGCAAGCGGGGGCGCTGGGCCGTAAACTTCCGCCAAAGCAAGAAAAGCAGGAGCAGAGAATGCGCTGGATCATCCGTTTCGGGGCTGGGCTGGTGGCTGTTCTGCTTCTGGCCTTCGGCGTTCTGGCGCTGATCCCGGCCGAACGCGTGGCCACCGCTGTTTCCGCCCAGTTTGAGGCGATGACCGGCCGCAAGCTGACTTTGACGGGTGAGGTGCGGCCGCGCCTCTGGCCCAGCCTTGGCGTCTCGACCGGGCCGGTCAGCATTGCCAACGCGGATTGGGTCGAGACGGAGGCCCCGCTTTTCAAGGCCGAAAATCTGGTGATCGACATCAACTATGGCGCGCTTCTCGGCGGGTCCGTGCAGATTGAGGGCATCCGTGCCGACCAGCCGGAAATCGTGCTTGAGCGCGGTCCGGACGGGCGTGGCAGCTGGGATTTTGGAACGACATCACCCGTGCCGGGGGCCGATGCCGTGCCCGCCGCCGCACCGCCTTCACGCTGGACCAGGGCAGGATCACCGGCGGCAGCATCCGCTTCATCGACCGGCAAGCTAACCGCGCGATCGCACTGGATGGGGTGGATGCCACGCTGGCCATCCCGGATCTTGCCGGACCCTTTACCCTTGCGCTGACCGGCTTGTCGAGTGGCAAGCCCGTGGCGCTGGACCTGACCGGCGGCGTCTTTTCCGCCTTTGAGGCCGGGCGCGTGGTGCCCGTGACTGCCAACCTAACAGCTGGCGGATCGTCCCTGTCCTTTGACGGTCGGGCCGGCCTGTCGCCTTTGGTCGCCGAAGGCGCGCTGGTGGCCGATCTGGGTGACTTGCCCGCGCTTGGGGGGGTGATCGGCACAGACATCTCCACCCCCGGTGCCGGACTTGGCCGGGACCGGCTGACGGCCACCGGCCAGCTGACCCTCGACGGAACCGGAGCCACCTACCTGCGTGACGCAACGCTGGTGGCCGACGGCAATCAGCTGACCGGAGACATTGACCTGCGCCCCGGTGAAGCGCGGTCAAAACTGGTAGGGCAGCTGACGGCGGGTCCGGTGACCATCGGCAGCGGTACTGACAGCGACGGCAGCGGCGAAGCGGGTGGAACAGCCTCGGCCGGCTGGTCGTCAGAAAGCATCGACGTGTCCGCCCTTGGCAGTCTCGATGCCGAACTGGTGCTTGTCGCGCCGTCCGTTGATCTGGGCACGGTGAAGCTGGGCGAAACGCGGGTCAAGGTCACCATCGACCGCGCCCGCGCCGTCACCGAGATCCGCCAGATGGCGGCTTATGGCGGCCAGATTACCGGTGAATTCGTCGTGAACGGCCGGGGCGGCTTGTCCGTCGGCGGCAAGCTTGCCTTTGCGGGCCTCGACATGCAGGCCGTGCTGCGCGACGCGGCAGGCTATGACCGTCTGGTCGCGGCTGGCGATCTCGACCTGCGCTTTCTGGGTGTCGGCAACTCCATCGCGGCGATCATGAACAGTCTGGAAGGCGAAGGCGCCTTTGAACTTGGCCAGGGTGAGCTTCGCGGCCTGGACATTGCCACCATGCTGCAAACCCTTGACCCGGCCTATATTGGCGAGGATCAGAAAACCGCCTTCGACGGGCTGGCAGGGACCTTCACCATCGCAGGCGGGGTCTTGTCCAACAATGACCTCAAGCTGGTGGCCCCGCAGCTGACTGCCGCAGGTTCGGGCGATGTTGGTCTAGGCACCCGCACCCTCGATTACCGGCTACGGCCCACAGCCCTTGCGGCGGCCGATGGCAGTGGCGGGGTCATGGTGCCGCTCCTGATCACCGGGCCCTGGGCGGATCCCAGCTTCCGCCTTGATCTGGAAAGCATCGCGCGTGAGAAGATGGAGGCCGAGGCGAAAGCCGCCGCCGCCGCCGCTGAAGCCGCCGCCAAGGCCGAACTGGAACAGCGCCTGCAGGATGAGCTTGGGATCACCGTCGCCCCGGATGAAAGCCTGGGCGACGCTGCCATTCGCGGCGCAGAAGAAGCGCTGCAGGATGAAACCCGGCAGATCCTTGAAGACATCCTCGGCACAGACTGACGGTCTGGCCGCGGCAAGGCCCCGCTCAGCGCAACGCGCTGAGAAGGTCCGCGTGATCGTCCGTCCAGAACGGGATCTGCGGTGGGGCCAGCGGCACCCAGCGCGGGTCTTGCCCGATCTCGCCCAGGGCAGCCGTGCTGCGCGCCAAAGCCACCACCTTTGACGGCACGTCACCGCGCTCAAACTGCGTCGCTTGCCCGCCGTCCGGCGCATTGCGCTCCCAGACCCGCGCTTCAAGCCCCAACTCTTGCGCAAGGCCCGAAAGGGGCAGTGTCAGATCGTAAAACCGGTTCGAGATGTGAAACAGCAAAATCCCATCCGGGTTCAGGCGGTCCATGTAAAGCTGCACCGCCTCCAGCGTTGACAGATGCACCGGAATGGCATCGGAACTGTAGGCGTCGATCACCAGGATGTCATATTTCAGGTCAGTCTGACCCTGCATCACGATCCGCGCATCGCCCAGATGCAACTGCGCGCCTTGGCCGCAGCGCGGCATGAAGTCGAACAGCGCCGGGTCCTGCGCAATATCCACGACCTTCTGGTCAATCTCGTAGAAATGCCAATCCTGCCCGTCTTGGATGTAACAGGCCATCGCTCCAATCCCAAGGCCGACGACCCCCACTGTCTTTGCCCGCGCTGCGGTTGGGGTTGCCAGCACCTGCGCAAGCGGGCCATTGGGGTGGTAATAGTAAAGCGGGGTCGGGCGCTGGCCGATCTCGCTCAGCCGCTGGGCGCCATGCACGGTCGTGCCGTTCGAATAAAGCCTCAGCCCATCCTCATCGTCGATGAGATGCAACCCGAAAAAGCTTCGGTCATAGATCACATCCGCTTCGCGCCCGAAGACACCCCAGATGCCCATGACGCTGATCATCGCCACCACCGGCACCAGCCGCTGACGGTAAAGCAGCATGTAGGCGACTGCCAAAAGGATCATCATCCCCAAGACCCGCAGGTTCACCGAAAGGTCCCCAATGACCGGCAGCACATCCAAAAGCGGCAGCAACAGGATCAGGGACAGCGCCAATCCCATCGCAATCTCGCGCGGCAGATTCCGGCTGCGCCCAGCCAGCAACAGAACGCACAGCGCGACAGTGACCGGGTATTCCGTCAGCCGGTCAAACGCCACCGGCGCGATGATCGAGTTGAAGACCCCCCCCAGTGCCCCGCCGACCGACATCGTCAGGTAGAACACCGTCAGATGCCGGGCATCGGGCCGCGCGTCGAACAACATCCGGTGCGCGGCCAGGCTGATGACGAAATAGGCCCCCAGCATCGCGGTAAAGCCCGCAAGGGTGCCAGCGGGTTTGAAGCTGAAATAGATCAGCGGCAACAGTGCCAGCGGCAGGACCAGCCGCAGCCGGTCCGCTGTCAGCGGCGACTTTACCGAAAACACCAGCACGAAGGTCAACAGGTAAAGCGCCAGCGGAATCACCCAGACCAGCGGAAACGACCCAAGGTCAGTGCTGATCTTTGTCGTCACGCAGAGCATCAGCGATGAAGGCAGAAAGGCCAGGAACGCCCAAAGCAGCAGTTGCCCTGGTCGAAGCCGGGCAGACTCAGCGGCCTCCGGCGTCTGTGGTCGGTCGGCCTGCGCAGACCGCGCGCGGCAAGGCCGGACAGCAGCAGCATTGGTCCAAGGACCACAAACCCGACCGACCACCCGATCGAGATGGATGAAATGCCGAACAGAGGTTCTGCCACCAAGGGAAAGGCCAGAAGTGCCACCAGTGAGCCGAAGTTGCTGGCCGCGTAAAGGAAGTAGGGGTCTTCGGCGCTTGGACCGCCACTCCGCCGATACCAGGACTGGATCAACGGGGCATTGGCCGACAGAACCGCAAAGGGCAGGCCCACCCCCAGCGCATAAAGCCACAAGGTCTGGGTGACCACGGGTTCCGCCGGGTCATAGCTCCAGCTGTCCGGCACGGCGAGGGGCAGGGCCGTCAACGCCAGGATCACCAGCCCGATATGCACGGCTATCTGGACGTTTACGGCCAGATAGCGGCTCATCAGATGGGCATAAAGATAGCCACCGATCAGCACGGTCTGGAAAAACAGCATCGCCGTGGTCCAGACCGCAGCAGCCCCGCCGATCTGCGGCAGGACCATGCGGGTGTAAAGCGGCTGGACGAAGAAGAGCAGCAGCGCACTGGTGAAGATCGTCGCTGTGAACAAGAGCACAAGGGCGCCGCCGCGGTGCCGGGAAATCGCGCCAGTTGCCAGTTCGGTCATTCCACTCGCCCCATCGATGCCTGTTTGGCAACAATGGCGGGAAATGTGGCGAAACAAAGCATAAATCGCGCAAATCGCGCGGCCTTTACCGGCCGCGCTGCGCCGATGGGCTTAGCGGCGCCGATCGCGCCGGGCGCTCATCGGTTGGAAGGCGACGCCGACATGCGCCTCGCAATAGGGTTTGCCGGGCAGGCTTGGCAGACCGCAGAACCAGAAATCATCGGTGGCCGGGTCGCCAATCGGCCATTTGCAGGTCCGCTCGGTCAGTTCCATCAGCGTCAGACGCTTCGCGCGCTTTTCCACCTCGCGCACGCTGGCCAGGGCCTCGGGACTACTCCGATACGGCGGCGCGTAGCGCACCCGCACCGGGAAGCGCTGGCGCCCTTCAA
>JAAUPC010000129.1 GCA_012036325.1 Paracoccaceae bacterium | reverse complement strand
CCTGCCACGCTGGTGGCGGCGATGGCCAGCGTGGCCGCAGGCGGTGTGCTGGCGGTCGGCGGACAGGATTGCCACCCGGAAGCGTCAGGTGCCCATACCGGCGACATTTCAGCCGTGATGCTGAAGGATGCCGGGGCGAGCCATGTGATCCTGGGCCATTCCGAACGCCGCGCCGATCATGGCGAGACGGACGCGGTGGTGAAGGCCAAGGCTGAAGCGGCACTGACAGCGGGCCTGGTGGCCGTCGTCTGCATCGGCGAGACCGAGGCGGAGCGCGACCGAGGCCAGACTTTGCCCGTGATCGGCGGCCAGCTTGACGGGTCTTTGCCCGCGGGGGCCACGGCGGCCAACCTGGTCATCGCCTATGAGCCGGTCTGGGCCATTGGCACCGGCCGCACACCGACCCTGGCCGAAATTGCTGAAGTGCATGCTTTCCTGCGCAACCGTCTGCGGGGGCTAATCGGTGATGCGGCCGATGGTGTGCGTCTTCTTTACGGCGGGTCGGTGAAGCCGTCGAACGCCGCCGAGATCTTTGCCGTGCCGCATGTCGATGGCGCATTGGTTGGTGGGGCGAGCCTCAAGGCCGCCGACTTTGGCGCCATCGTCGCGGCCCTGTCTGCCTGACGACATTCGGGGTCGCTGGCGGATCAGCCGCCGCGATGCCCGATCCTTAGCGTGGACATATGACAGCCCTTTCCCCCGCCGCCCGCCGGTCGCTTCTGATTGCGAACCTGATCTGCCTTGCCTCGATGGTGATCTGGGCCTCCGGGCTGCCCGCGGCTGACCTGATCATCCCGCATATGCCGCCGATTGCCTTGACCGCGGGCCGAGCGCTGCTGGCGGCGGCGGTCCTTTTGCCGATCTGGCTGGCGCTGGAGGGGGGGCGCGCGGTGCTGGGCGCTGATTGGCTGACCGGGGCCTGGGTTGGCTTCGTGACGCTGGGGCTGGCGTCGTTCTTCGTTATCATCGCGCTGCAGTTCAACGATCCGGTGACGGTGGCCATCGTCACGGCGGTGATGCCGGTGGCGGGTATCCTGCTGGAGTGCATTGCTGACAAGCGCCCCTTCACCCGGGCACTGGCGCTGGGGCTTTTGCTGTCGGTGGCCGGGGGCCTGATCGCCGTCAGCGGCAGCGAAGGCAGCGTGGATTTCGGCGTGGGCGTATTGGCGGCGCTGGCCTCGGTCCTGTGCTACACTTGGGGCAGCCGTGAGACGGTGCGCGCGCTGCCGGGCCTGAGCCCTCTTGGCCGAAGTGCGATCACCGTCACCGGCTGCGCGGTAGTGGCACTGGTGGCGGCCCTGGGCGACGGGGTTCTGCGCGGGCAGTGGCCCGACTGGCAAGCGATCGGCCCGACAGAGTTTGCGGGGCTGGCGATTTTCGGCATCGGGTCGATGGCGGTCAGCCAACTGTTGTGGATCATCTCGGTCGGGCGGATCGGGATCGGGGCGGCCTCGATGCACATGAACGCGGTGCCGTTCTATGTGATGCTGATGGTCTTCGCGCTTGGCGGGGCGTGGAACTGGGCACAGACCTTTGGCGCGGTGATCGTGGTGGTGGGCGCCCTTCTGGCGCAGGGTCTGATCGCGCCGGGGCTGACCGCCCCGCCGGGTGAACGGGCAAGGTAACCCCATGGAACGCTTGCAGCAATCACCGAAGGACCCGGGCTTTGTCCAGAACCCCTACCCGTTTTATGACCGCGCCCGGGCCGGTGGCGCGTTCTTTTTCTGGCAGGACTATGGCCTGGTCTGCACCGGCAGTGCAGCGGCCGTAAACGCCATCTTCCGCGATCGCCGTTTCGGGCGTGAGCCGGTGGAGCCGCCCGTCATCCCGCCGCACCTTGCGCCCTTCTACGCGGTCGAGGCGCATTCCATGCTGGAACTGGAGCCACCGCGCCACACCCGCCTGCGCAATCTGGTGCTACGGGCCTTCACCTCACGCCGGATCGCGGGGCTTGCGCCCGAGGTGACGGCCCTTGCAACCGAACTGGCCGAGGCACTGCCCGAGGGCCCGTTCGACCTTTTGCAGACCTTCGCCCAGCCCCTGCCCGTGCGTATCATCGCCCGGCTTCTGGGCGTGCCGGAAAGCATGGCGCCGGATCTTCTGCGATGGTCGAATGCGATGGTCGGCATGTACATGGCCGGCCGCGACCGGGTGATGGAAGATCGTGCCGTGGCGGCAACCGAGGCGTTCGTGGCCTTCCTGCGCGCCTATATCGACGACCGCCGCGCCCGGCCGGCCGATGACCTGATCACCCAGCTGATCCTGGCCGAAATGGAAGGCGAGAAGCTTTCGACCGATGAGCTGATCTCGACCTGCATCCTTCTTCTGAACGCAGGGCATGAAGCGACGGTGCACAGCATCGGCAACGGGGTGAAGACCTTGCTAGAGACCGGCACGCAGGCTACGGCCCTTGGCCCGGACCAGGTTGAGGCGACGGTGGAAGAGATCCTGCGCTTTGACCCGGCGCTGCACATGTTCACTCGCCACGCCTATGCCGAGGTTGAGGTGATGGGCCACACCTTCCAGCGCGGCGATCAGGTGGCACTGCTACTGGCGGCGGCGAACCGTGACCCAGGGGTCTGGGATCGGCCGGAACAGTTCCTCCCCGCCCGCCCGGTCAAGCCGCACGCAAGCTTTGGCGCGGGCCTGCATTTCTGCGTCGGCGCCCCCTTGGCGCGGCTGGAACTGCAGATCGCGCTGCCGATCCTGTTCCAGCGCCACCCCACCTTGCGCCTAGCCAGCCCCCCGCGCTACGGCGACGTCTACCACTTTCACGGCCTGCACCAACTCATGGTGACCACATAGCGGAGGCTGCAGGCCGCACCTCCTTAAGGCGATGAGGGGCTAGCCCCTCAAACTCCCCAGAGTATTTCTGAAAAGAGCAAGCCGTTTGCGCTTTTTGAAAATACTCCCGCCGGAGGCAAGGCCGAGCCGGTTGGCGCGCATCTGCGCGCCAGAGGCGAGACAAAGGCCTGCGCGGAACGCGCTCCTTTTGATTGCCGAGGGTTACAGCGGCAGGACGGTGGTCGACTTGATCTCTTCCATGCTGAGAAGGGCGGTCACATTGTAGATCCGCACTTCCGAAATCAGCGCTTGATAGAAGGTGTCATAGGCCCGCGCGTTCTTGACCCGCACTTTCAGGATATAGTCGATATCGCCAGCCAACCGGTGCGCCTCAAGCACTTCCGGCCGTTCTTTCAGCGCCTTCAGGAACTTGCGCTGCCATTCCGCTTCATGTTCCGAGGTGCGGATCAGCACGAAAAAGCAGGCCTCCAGCCCCAGGGCCTCAGGGTCAAGGATCGCTGTGGTCCGGGTGATGACACCCTGATCCCGCATCCGCCGGATCCGGTTCCAGACCGGCGTCTTGGACGACCCCACCCGCCGCGCGATTTCGTCCAGCGACTGTTCGGCGTCACTTTGCAGTTCGGACAGGATTTTCCGGTCCAGATCGTCCAGTTGGGCCGCCATTCGCCATCCCCCAAGTTTTGCGGAACCACGTTCCATGTCGGGCGAGTATTGGAACAATCATCCTTATCTGCAAGGGGGACTGGCCGCTGGATGGGAAAATCTTCTATATTGAGGCAGGAATTCCCGGGATCCTGCCATGTCGCTGTCCAGCCATCAGACCGTTCTTTTCGTCGGTGCCGGTCCCGGGGCCGCCGATCATCTGACCTTGGGTGCCTTGCGGGCCATCACCTCGGCTGATGTTGTCATCCATGACCGGCTGGTCGGGGGGGAAGTGCTGGACCTGATCCCGCCCCAAACCCGCCGGATTGACGTCGGCAAGGAAGGTTTCGGCCCTTCAACCGCGCAGGCCACGATCAATGCCACGCTGGTGACTGAGGCGCTGACTGGCGCGCGGGTGGTCCGGCTGAAGGGTGGCGATTGCGGGATCTTCGCGCGCCTGGATGAGGAAATCGCCGCGCTGGAGGCGGCCGGCATCGGCTTTACCATTCTGCCCGGCCTGACCTCGGCCACCGTGGCCGCCGCAAGCATCGGACAGGCGCTGACCCAGCGTGGCCGAAATGCCAGCGTCCGCATCCTGACCTGGCATGACATGGCGGGTTTTGCCGAACAGGACTGGCGCGGTCTGGCTCGCCGGGGTGAGGTGGCCGCGATCTACATGGCCAAGAAATCCGCCCGCTTCATCCAGGGCCGCCTGATGATGCATGGTGCCGCCGTTGATACCCCAGTCACCCTTGTCGAGAACGTGAGCCGCGCTGACGAGCGCGTCCTTGCCGCTACCCTGGCCACCCTGCCCGAGGTTGCCGCGCAGTGCGACGGCCCGGCTGTCATCCTCTTCGGCCTTGCCCCCCGGCAAGCCGCTGCCATCACCCTCAAGGAGGCCCGCGCATGAGCCGCCGTTTCACCCCCAAGGTCGTCACCGCCAACCTTCTGCGTGAAGGTGATGTGGTCTACCTGACCGCCGAGGATCTCTGGTCGCCCCACCACCATGAGGCGGAGCTGATCGAGGATGAGGCCCATGCCCAGATGCGCCTTCTTCACGCGGCGGCGCAGAAATTGCTTGTCGTCGGCGCCTATCTCGCCGATGCACGGCCTGGTCCGCAGGGGCCCGAGCCGACGCATTTCCGCGAAGAGTTTCGCACCCGCGGCCCGTCGAACTATAACCACGGCAAGCAAGCCGATCTGGCGCATTGAGGGGCCATGTATTCCTATTCCGACTTTGACGATGCCTTCGTCCGCGCCCGTGTGGCCCAGTTCACCCAGCAGGTGGAACGTCGGCTTGACGGCAGCCTGACCGAGGAAGAGTTCCGCCCCCTCCGCCTGATGAACGGGCTGTATCTGCAACTGCACGCCTACATGCTGCGGGTGGCGATCCCTTACGGCTCGCTCAACCCCGGCCAGATGCGGCAGTTGGCTTACATCGCCGACACTTGGGACAAGGGCTATGGCCACTTCACCACCCGGCAGAACATCCAGTTCAACTGGCCGAAACTGCCGGATGTGCCTGCCATACTTGGCGCGCTGGCCGATGTAGAGATGCACGCCATCCAGACCTCGGGCAACTGCGTCCGGAACGTCACCGCCGACCATTTCGCCGGTGCCGCGGCGGATGAGATTGCCGATCCGCGTCCCTATGCGGAACTCCTCCGCCAGTGGTCCACCGACCACCCGGAATTCCAGTTCCTGCCGCGCAAGTTCAAGATTGCCATCACCGGTGCGCCGAATGACCGCGCCGTGACCCGCGCCCATGACATCGGTCTGCGCATGGTCCGCAACGCGGCTGGTGAGCCGGGGTTCGAGGTGATGGTCGGCGGCGGTCTGGGTCGGACCCCGATGATCGGCGTGACCGTGCGGGAGTTCCTGCCCGAAGCTGACCTTTTGCCCTATGTTGAGGCCGTCCTGTCAGTCTACAACACGCTTGGTCGCCGCGACAACAAATACAAGGCGCGGATCAAGATCACCGTGCACGAAACCGGGGCCGCCGAAATCACCCGGATGATTGAGGCCCGCTTTGCCGAGCTTCGTCCCCTTTTCGGCGGCAACGATCAACGACTGCTGGCAGACATCCGTGAGGCTTTTGCGCCCCCCGCCTTCCGCAACGCCCCCACCGATGCCTATGACGCCTTCTACGCCGCCGATCCGGTCTTCCGCGCCTGGGCCGACACCAACCTTACTGCGCACCGCAACGCCCAATATGCGATCGTCACGATCAGCCTGAAAGCGCATGGCGAAACGCCCGGCGATGCGACCAGCGCCCAGATGCGCCTGATGGCTGATCTTGCTGAAAAATATGGCCATTCCGACCTGCGCATCAGCCATGAGCAGAATGTGATCCTGCCGCATGTCCACAAGTCGGACCTGCCGACCCTGCATGCGGCCTTGACGCAAGCCGGGCTTGGCACCGCGAACGTGGGGCTTCTCAGCGACATCATCGCCTGCCCGGGGATGGACTATTGCAGCCTTGCCACTGCCCGCTCGATCCCCGTGGCGCAGGAACTGGCGACCCATTTCGAGGCTCTGAAGCTGGAGCATGAGATCGGCACCCTGAAGATCAAGATTTCGGGCTGCATCAACGCTTGCGGCCATCACCATGTCGGCCATATCGGCATCCTCGGCCTTGATCGGGCGGGGGTGGAGAACTACCAGATCACGCTTGGGGGCGACGGCACGGAAACCGCCGTGATCGGCGACAAGACCGGGCCGGGCTTCGCCTATACCGAGATTGTGCCGGCCATCGAACGCATCCTGCGCGCTTATTTGGGCCTGCGGCTTGAGGCGTCGGAAACCTTCCTGCAGGCCTTCCGCCGTGTCGGGATGGACCCTTTCAAGGCCGCCCTCTACGATGCCGAAAGCGCACAAGATGCCGCGTGACCTGCACGCTGGCCCGGTTGCTGGGCGGGTAGCCACGCTGAACGCCCGCTACAAGCACCACTCGGCGACCGCCGTGCTGGAACATGCGCTGAAGGATGACGACCTGGGCCGCGTGGCGCTGGTCTCGTCCTTTGGGGCGGAATCGGTGGTGCTGTTGCACCTTGTCAGCGTGATAGCGCCGGAGACCCCGGTGCTTTTCGTCGACACGAAGATGCTGTTCCAGGAAACGCTGGATTACCAACGTGAGCTGGCCGAAAAGCTGGCGCTCTGCGACATCCGCACGATCCGCGCGAACCCTGCGCGGGTGAATTTTGAAGACCCTGACGGCACGCTGCACCAGTTCAACACCGACAGTTGCTGCAATGTCCGCAAGGTCGAACCGCTGGAACGTGCGCTCTCAAAGTTCGACGGCTGGATCACTGGCCGCAAGCGTTTTCAGAATGCTGACCGGGGGACGATCGACTTCTTTGAAAACGAGGGCGATTTCCGGATCAAGGTCAACCCGCTCGCCCATTGGGGGCGTGAGGATCTTGAGGAATACATGGTCGAAAACCGCCTGCCCCGGCACCCTTTGGTGGCGAGGGGCTTCCCCTCCATCGGCTGCGCGCCTTGCACCAGTGCGGTGAAACCGGGCGAAGACCCGCGCGCGGGCCGTTGGCGCGGGCAGGCGAAGACCGAATGCGGCATTCATTTCATCGACGGCAAGACCGTGAAGACCCCCAAGGAGAACGCGGCATGACCATCATCGTCACCGACGCAGGCTTTGCCCCCGCCACCCAGCGCGAGATTGTGGGACTGGCTGACCTGACCGACCAGACGGCTGTGGACCTGTCGAACACCGACGACCCCTCGGCCCTGATCGGGCGACTGGACCAGTTGACGCTGATCCGTGTGGCCTTTCCCGCCTTCAACGATGGCCGCGCTTTCACCATCGCCCGCCGGTTGCGAGAGTTCGGCTATACCGGCCAGCTTCTGGCCCTGGGCCCGGTGATCGCCGACCAATATGCGATGCTGCGCCGGGTGGGCTTTGACGGGGCCGAGATCCCGGATGATCTTGCCGCCCGCCAGCCCGCCGACCAGTGGCAGTTCCGCGCTGCGGACTGGCGGCAGCACCATTATCAGGCCCGCCTGCGCGCCTGACTTTCGCTTGACCTTAATCAAGGCTAGAACCGGCAGACCGGTCTAGGCCGGAATGACCCAAATGACCGAAGTGATGATGACTGACGCAAGCCCGATCCAAGCCAAGCCCCACCTGCCGGATGCGCAGACCGTGACATCTGTCCAGCACTGGACGGACCGGCTGTTTTCCTTCCGCGTCACGCGCCCGCAATCCTTGCGGTTCCGGTCGGGGGAGTTTGTGATGATCGGGCTGATGGGCGACAATGGAAAGCCGCTCCTCCGCGCCTATTCCATCGCCTCACCTGCCTGGGATGAGGAATTGGAGTTCTACTCGATCAAGGTTCCCGACGGGCCGCTGACCTCAAAGCTCCAGCACATCCAGCCCGGGGATGAGATCATCCTGCGCCCGAAACCGGTGGGGACGCTGGTGCATGACGCCCTTCTGCCGGGAAAACGGCTGTGGTTCCTGGCAACCGGGACCGGGCTTGCCCCTTTCGCCAGCCTGATGCGCGAGCCTGAGACCTATGAGAAGTACGACCAAGTCATCATGATGCACACCTGCCGCGAGGTGGCGGAGCTGGAGTATGGGCGGCAGCTGGTGGAAAGCCTGAAGGATGACCCGCTGATCGGCGAGTTGGTGGGCGACAAGCTGGTCTACTATCCCACCACCACTCGGGAGCCGTTCCATCATATGGGGCGGGTGACGGACAACCTGGCCTCGGGCAAGGTGTTCACCGACCTGGGCCTGCCGCCGATGAACCCGGCCGAGGACCGGGCGATGGTCTGCGGGTCCTTGGCTTTCAACGTCGATGTGAAAGCGATCCTGGAAGGCTTCGGCCTGCGGGAAGGGGCCAATTCCGAGCCGCAGGAATTTGTGGTCGAAAAGGCCTTTGTCGGTGACGGGATCTGAATCTGTCCAGCGTGGACAGATTGCTGCAATTCAGCAAATCCAACAGGTTACGCGAGCGCGTTCATGAACTGTTAGGATTTGGGCCGGGCAAGGCCTGACAGAAAAGGCCGCAGGGTTGCCCCTGCGGCCTTTGTCTTGGCATCCGCCTCTGGGATCAGAGACCCAGCGCGGTGCGGACTTGGGCGACGGTATCTGCAACCAGCGCCGGGTTGGCGCGGGCGGCTTCAACGGCGGTTTTCAGCGTGGCTTTCACCGCGTCATCCAGCGTCGAGCCGTCGATCAGCGCGGTCACGGCATCGGCGTTGAAGTTCGCCGGATCAAGGGCGGCGGCGGCATCGGTCACCGCTTCGGTCGCGGCAGCGGCAGCCTTCGGTCACAGCTTCCGTTGCAGCGGCAGCGCCGTCGGTCAGCAGCTTGCGGTCGCGGCGGCGGCAGCTT
>JAAUPC010000128.1 GCA_012036325.1 Paracoccaceae bacterium | reverse complement strand
CCGGCGATCAGGCCACAAGGGAAGTATGATCGGTCGATCCATTTACTCGATAGGGCGAAGCAGCAGGGAATAACGACAAAGTCCGGTTTGATTCTTGGAATGGGGGAAACATTGGACGAGGCCCGCGAAGTGATGCGCGATCTCCGCTCCGTCGGCTGCGACATCATGACCATCGGCCAATATCTCCAACCGACCAGACAGCACCTGCCCCGTTGCGCGATTTTACGACCCCAGCGAGTTCGCCTTGTTAAAAGAGGAGGGGATGGCCATGGGCTTCCGCCACGTCGAATCAGGCCCGCTGGTGCGCAGTTCCTACCACGCCGACGACTTTCGTCCGGAGTTGGATCTTTCCTGAGTCCAGACGGGAGGGATGCCGTAAGGTCACTTGATAGAGTCACGGAAACTTCGGAGCGCGATCCATGGCGAGTTGGCGCGGCGCTATGAGGCGGAGCCCTTCGTGGTGGTGCTGCCGCTTTGGGCGCTGGTCTTTGCACAAGGCGCGGCGGTGACGGCGGTCTTCCCGGTTGGGCTTTTGCTTACCGGCGCGATGCTGCTTGTCGTCCTGCGCCGCTGGCCGCAGGACGGCACCACCGCCTGGGAGGACCGGCCAAGTGGCCTTAGCTTCCGCGCGGCCCTCGCCGAGATGGGCCAACCCCGCCTGGCCGCGCGGGTGCTTGCCCTTGGCGCGGTGAACGCGGCGGCGACGATCTACATTGCCATCGTGTCTCTGGTGCTGGTGGCCGATGTCGGCCGTAGCGTGGCGGATGTGGCGCTTTATGTCGGGCTGGTCGCCGGGCTGGAGGTGCCGTTCATGCTGGCGCTGCCGCGCCTGACGCGGGGCATGGACCGGACGCTTCTGATCCTGAGCGGTGCGGCGCTTTATGCGGTCCATGTAGCGCTGTTGCCGTTCCTCGCGGGGTCAGCACTGGTCTGGCTTCTGGTGCTGCCCGCGGCGGTCGGCGGAGCGATCACCTTGACCGTGCCAATCGCCTATCTGCAGGACCTGCTGGCCGACAGGCCGGGGCCAGCCTGATGGCGTTGCAAAGGCTGGCGGGGGATGTGGTGGCGGCCTTGTGCTTTGCGCTGGGCACGTTGCTTGCGGGCTAAGGGATGGTTGCCATGCTGGGCGTCGTCGTCTCGATCACAGGAGCGGGGCTATTGTGGTGGGCGGACCGCCGCCCTTGACCCATTGCGTGGGCGGGCCGGTGGTGGCATGAGGGCACCGAAACGAGCGTTTGGGGGCTATCATGACGATCAGGTTCGGGCTTTTGGGTGCAGGGCGCATTGGCAAGGTGCATGCGAAGGCCGTGACCGGCAATCCGGCGGCGCGGCTGGTGGCGGTATCGGATGCGATGGCCCCGGCGGCGCAGGCGATTGCGGATCAGTATGGCTGCGACGTCCGCTCCATCGCGGAGATCGCCGCGGCATCTGACATCGACGCCGTGGTCATCTGCACGCCGACCGATACCCATGCCGACCTGATCGAGATGTTCGTCAAGGCAGGCAAGGCGGTCTTTTGCGAAAAGCCGATTGATCTGTCGCTGGCCCGCGTCAAGCAGTGCCTTGAGGTGGTCCGCGCCCAGAAGGGTACGCTGATGGTCGGCTTCAACCGCCGCTTTGACCCGCATTTCGCCGCCGTGCGCGCCGAGATCGACAAGGGCACCATCGGCGCGGTCGAGATGGTGGTGATCACCAGCCGCGACCCGGGCGCGCCGCCGGTGGAATACATCGGGCGATCCGGCGGGATCTTCCGCGACATGACGATCCATGACTTCGACATGGCACGGTTCCTGTTGGGCGAAGAGGTGACTGAGGTCTCCGCCATGGCCGCCGTGCTGGTTGACCCGGCGATTGGCAAGGCCGGTGACAGCGATTCTGTGCAGGTGATGCTGAAAACGGCGACAGGGAAGATGGCCGTCATTTCGAACTCGCGCCGGGCGACCTATGGCTATGACCAGCGGATCGAGGTACATGGTGCGAAGGGTGCTGTGAGTGCGGAAAACCAGCGGCCCGTCAGCATCGAGGTGGCCACTTGCGCAGGTTACACCCGCCCGCCGCTGCATGATTTCTTCATGACCCGCTACACCGAGGCTTACGCCGCCGAGATCACCGCTTTCATCGACGCGATGGGCGGCAAGGCCGAGGCGAGCCCGTCGGGCGAAGATGGGTTGCTTGCGCTGGCGCTGGCAGAGGCCGCGCTGAAGTCAGTTGCCGAGGGCCGCGTGGTGAAGGTGGCTGAGGTTCTCTGACAAGTCCCGCCCCCTTCTTACAGGGTCAATGGAAACAAGGGTTTGCTGGTTGCTTTCAAGCGTTCTTCACGCCTGACCTACTGACGCCGCCAGGTGTTCAGCCCGGCAAAAGCCCTGCCTTCCAAAGGCCTCTCTCAGCTCGGGTGGGACGCCATCAGGTTTGCCAGCGCGCTGATCTCAGCTGGAGAAAGGGTGCTTTGGTCAGGAAAGGGCATCATCAGCCGCCCGATGGCCGCCCAGTAGAGGAGACGCGCCCGCGGCTTCGCTTCGGGCGCGTTTACGCCGCACTGGATCAGCAGTGCTTCGGCCAGACCGATGCGGTCTTGATCCACCCTTGCGACGGCCTCGGCCACTGGTGGTGCGACCGTGGACCAGGCCCGGATCGCGCGTTCAAGAGCCTCGCCCGAGCGGAAGGTTTGCTGCAGCAGGGTTTCCAGCGCCTCTCGCGGGTCAGCCATCGCCCTGATGGTCTGAATGAGCTGACCGCTTGAGGTTCTGGACCAATGGTCAAGCACGGCAGCGTGGAAGGCCTGCAGGCTATCAAAATGGTGGTAGAAACTGCCACGGGTGACGTTCAGCGACTTGGCCAGTGGCTGCGCCTTCAATGCACCATGGCCCTGTGCTTTCAGCACGGTCAGGGCCTGCGTCAGCCAGGCGTCGCGGGTCAGGGTGGGCGTTTCCATCCGGTAGACATACACCTCTGTTTGCTTTATTCAACATACACAAGTGTATGGTGCAATGATGGAGGGCAGAATGAACCGGGCATTCACGAACATCCTTGCGGTGCCGTTGAGCAGACGGCGCAGTTTTACCAGGACCTGCTTGGGCTGCGGCGGGCAAGGGATTTCGGCTGGTTTATCCTTCTGGCAGATGATGCCTTGCCGGGGTTTGAGCTGGGCATCCTGGACAAGGATCATGAGATCGTGCCGAAAACCGGGGCCCAAGCCTTTTCCGGGGTCCTGCTTACCTTTGTCGTTACCGATGTCGAAGCGACCTTTCGGCAGGCAGTCGCCCTTGGGGCCGAGGTGGTCGAGTCCCCAAGGGACATGCCTTATGGGCAGCGGCGGTTTATCGTGCGCGATCCGGCTGGCACCCTGGTGGACGTGAGCGCGCCGATCCGGCCAGACTGAGGCGGCGGCTAGTCCGGCGCCACAGTCCGCAGTTCAAGCTGCAGGATGACTGGGCCGGGGCCAGCTTCTTCCGTGTCCTCTGTCAGGCCGATGGCACCGCGGGTGGCGGTGCCGAACCCGGCCTCAATCAGCGCATCGCCGAGGGCCGAGATGCCAAGATTGCGGTTGGTCTCTACCGCGCCCTGCGCAAGGTAGCTGAGGTCTTCCACCGGGCTTTGCGGTTTCGCGGGGGTGACGACGACAAGCATTCGTTCCTGCCCAAGAACGGTGTCGGTGATCTTGAACAGGCCCTTCTTCAGCGTGTCCCCCGGCTGCAGGCGGCCGGAAAACCAGTGGCTGATCGAATAATCCGCCGCGATGTAAAGGACGTTCATGTCCACCGGTCCTTCGGTCTTGTTGCGGGCCAGAACATGCACCTCATCTTCCGGCAGAAGGGTCGGGACCGGGGCGAAAGGCAGGGCGCGCAGGGTGCTATCTTCGGGCGTGCGGGTCTGAAGCTCGACCGACACGTCAAGCCCCGTATCCCCCACTGCCGCGCCGAGTTTGAGGAGGTTCTGCGCCCGTGCGATGCTGGTCAGGGTATCGGCCAGCGTGGCGGCAAGGGTTGCTGCGTCCTTGTCGGTGGTCAGGACGGAAGGGGTGGTCGCCAGATCCTCGGCCAGACCCGTGGCGGGCAGGATCCAGACTGCGTCCGGGCGCGGGCTGTCGGGCAGGACGGCAAGGCGCAGGTCAGCCTCCTCTGTGGCGGTGACAAAGGTCAGACGGGGGCCTGCGGCTGCGGTCAGGGCGTCGAGCGCGGACAGAAGCGCATCGGCAGGGCTGCTGCCGGGGGCGGGCAGGGCCACGGTCAGGGTAAAGTCCAGCGCGGCGTCCAGCTTGCGCAGGGTAAGGCCTTTGGGCAGGTCGGCAGGCAGGGTCTTGCCATCGCGGGGCGTGGGCCGGCCGGTGGCGGTGAAGGTGTCAACAGCTGTCAGTTCCACATAGCCAAGGGCCGCGTCAGTCGGGTCGGCAGCACTCGCCATCACTGCCATCACGGCCCCTGAGGTCAGCCCGTGCAAAGACCCGGCAGGGATGGTCAGGCCGCCATCCGCCCCCTCAGCCTGCCACTGGGCGATGCGGGGGCCGGGGTCTGCGCCGAACACCACCTGATCAAGGTCCCCCTCAAAAAGCGGGTAGACCGGGCAAGGTTCCTGACCGAATAGCGGCGCAGGACCTCTTGCCCGATCTGGCCATAGGTGGCGCCGGGGTATTCGGCCAAAACCTCCATCAGGGTGAAGGTAAAGACGCCCTGTGGTTTGCGGTCCGGCTTGCCCTTGGGCAGGTTCTTTTCCGGGGTCACCTCATTGGTCTGGGCGGCGAAGAAGGCGACGAAACTGCCGTCACCGCTGCCCGCGTCAAACGGGGCCTCAACCCCGTCGCGCGGGTTGGTGAGGGAGCGGGTCACCTCAACCGCGTCGGGATCGATCCCAAACCTGCGGTGGAAGCTGGCGGGTGCGGACGTCAGCGGTGCCGTCAAGGCTGCGGGTGGCGGTGCCGGAATGGCAGCTGTCGAACACCGCCCAGACATTGGCCCCATTCGCGCGTAGGCCGTCGATCAGGGTGCCGATCTCATCATCGACCAGTGCGTTCTCGACGGCCCCGACGCCATCGGACCAAGGGCCGATATCCACGGGCAGGAACAGCTCATCCAGGCCATCCAGTTCGGAGGCAGGGTCAAGCGCCGGGGCTTGCGTGCCGTGGCCGGAGAAGTGGAGGTAGACGAAATCCCCCGGCTGAACCTGCGCCGTTAGGTCCGCAAAGGCGCTGCGGATCGCGGCAAGGGTGGGGGCTGTGTGGCCCGCGTCCCCATCGGTCAGGATCGTGACATTGGCCGCGTCAAACGGCACCGGGGCGCTGGTGGTCAGGTAGCCTGCGACCAGCGCCACGTCATTGGCCGGGCCTTTCAGCCACCAGCGTTCCTCAAGATTCTGGTACCGGTTCGCACCGATCAAGAGGGCGTGGTTTTCAGCCCATACCGGCAGAGACGTCAGCGCCAGGCCTGCGGCCAGGATCAGGCCCCGCATCAGTTGGTCATCAGGGCATAGGACGCCGCCGCCGGGCCCTTGTTTTCGACCTTGAGGGTGAAGGTCCCGCCGGTCGCCGGGGTCCAGCCGCAATAGGCGATGTGGCTGATGTCGGTATCGGTGCAGACAAGGCGGCCCTTGTCGTCAAGCACCATGAGGTTGACGTTGGTCGCGGCCTTCGCCTCGACATAGACCTCGGCATATTCGCCGCCGCGAAACTCGATCGGGGGGTAGATGTCGTTGCCGCCGTTGGTGAGCGAGCCGATGTTGTAGACCGGGCCCGAAGCAACGCCCTTCGTCGTCTCGACGCGCAGATCGCCGATCAGGCCCAGAAGGATATCATCGCCCGTGGCAAGGCCTTCAGCGGTGGCGAGCATCTCTTCCCAGGTCAGTGGCGCACCGGCGACTGGCTGGCCACCCAGCGGCAGACGGTCACTGGCAACCGGGGCAAGCGACTTGCGCAGCCGGGCCGCCGATAGGATCAGCACCGGATCGCCCACCGTCACCCCATGCGCATAAAGCCGGGCCGAAAGTTCGGCGACCTGCAGGGGCGAGGCGGTTTCGGCCTGGGCGGGCAACGATGGGGCCAGGCAAACAAGGGCGGCAAGCAAGGATCGGCGCATGGGAAATCTCAGGGTTGGCGGCGGTCGGGATGACCATGCGTCCCGCTGCGGCGGCTGTAAATGCCGGAAATCCGCATGACAGGCTTTGTCATGTGCCTTGCCCAAAGGCCGCTGTTAGCAAAGCCGAAAGCCAGCAAGACAAAGGAAGCAGGATGCGGACCGGACAGAGGCAAATCGGGCAGCGGCAGGTGGGGCAGAGGCAAGCCCAAAGGCGGCCGCAGCGCTTTCTGGGTGAGGCGCTGGCAGCGCTTCTGGTGATCGTGCTGGTGGCATTGGTTGGCCCGGCGCAGGCCACCCCCTTGGACGAAGCGATGACCCGGGTCCTGACGCTGCGCAGCGCCGATGTCGATGACCGGTTCCTCGGCTCGGCCTTCCTGTGGGGCGATGGCCGCGTGGCGGTGACGAATGCGCATGTCGTGGGCCTTGCCGAAGAGGTCAGGATGGTTGACCGCGTCGGGATCGAGGCTGTGGCCCTGGTCATCGCCCGCGATTCCGTGCGCGATGTGGCGGTGATCGCAGTCCCGGCGAGTTTTGCCGACGGGCGGATGGGGCTGCCGCTGGCGACGGATGCGCCAAGGCTTGGGGATGAGGTCTTTGCCCTTGGCGCGCCCTGGGGGTTGAGTTCAGCCTGACCGAAGGCCGTATCTCGGCCACAGCGCGGCAAGTGGAAATCACCGTGCCCTTGCGCCTGTTGCAGCATGACGCGGCGGTCAATCCGGGGTCATCCGGCGGGCCGCTGGTCGACAGTGAGGGGCGGCTTTTGGGCATGAACAGCCAGATCGCCGATGGCAGCAGGATGTTCGTCGGCATCGCCTATGCCATCGCCGCGCCAGACCTTGCGGACATCGTGACCGGGCTGATCGAGGAAAACCTGCCCGGCATCCCCACGCTTGGCATGGTGGCGCGGCCGGTGGACCGGCAAGTGGCGGCGGCGCTGTCGGTTGATGCAAAGGGACTGCTGATCGACAGCATTCAGCCGGGTGGGCTGGCCGAAGGTGCGGGACTTGCGCCCGGTGACATCATCCTTGCGGTGGACGGGCTGACGCTGGACCACCCCGGCGACATTGCCTTTGCGGTGGAGCGGGCGGCAGCAGCTGGGGAAACCGCGGTGGATATCCTGCGCGCAGGCCAAAGGATGGAACTTTCGCTGGTCCTTGGCTACGCACTTGACGTCCCGACCGAACGCCTGCGCCAAGTGCCGCAAGGCCTGCCAAAGACGGTCAAGGCCTACCGGCTGGCAGCCCTTGGCGTGGTACTGGATGACAATGGCAGGGTGACGGCGGTCACCGAAAACTCACCCGCCCTTTTTGCCGGGCTCGCGCTGGGCGACAGTATCCTGACGGTGAACGGCGCGACGGTGGATCTTGCGACCTATGAGGTGACGGGGCCGATCCTTATCCTCGTGCAGGCACCAGGCGGGGTGACGCGGCATATCCACCTTGACCCCTGGGCCGCGCAAGACAGCCTGCGCCCGGTTGGCGGGGCAAATGTGCTTGACCCGGACGTGGTGGTGTTCTGAATGGGCGGCATGGGCATGGAAGAGCGTATCCTGATCGTCGAGGACGATATTGAAACCGCAGCCGCCATCCGCGCGGTGATTGAGGCGATGGGCTGCAGCGTCGATCACTGCTCCACACTGGAGGCGGGCGTCGCAGCAGCGGTTTCCACCCCCTACAAGGTCATCGTGCTGGACCGGATGTTGCCCGGCGGCGACGGGGTCGAGGCAATGGCGCGGATCCGGGCCGGCGGATCAACCGCGCTGATCCTGATCCTGTCGGCGCTTGGCCGGGCGGCGAACCGGGTGGAGGGGTTAGAGAAAGGGGCAGATGACTACCTGCCGAAACCGTTTGAGCCGGATGAGCTGCGTGCGCGGGTGCGGGCCTTGCTGCGCCGGGGGACGATGCAGGTTCTGGACAATGACCTTCTGGCCTTTGGCGATCTGGAAATCCGCCTGAAGGCGCGCACGGTGCATGTAAAACGCGCCCATGTGGCCGTCAGCCCGAAGGAGTTTGAGCTTCTGACCTACTTCGCCCGCAATGCCGGGCAGATCGTCACCCGGATGCAGCTTCTGGAGAACGTCTGGAACCTGCATTTCGACCCCGGCACCAATGTGGTTGATGTGCATGTCGGACGCCTCCGCCGGAAGCTGGAGGAAGCGGGGTCAACGGCGATTCAGACCGCACGGGGCGAAGGCTATGTCTTCGCGCCGCTTGGGGCGGCTGGGTGACGCCTGCCCGCCGTCTTGCGGCCCGCCCCTTCGCGGCGCGGGCGACTTGGCGGTTGGCGGTGGTCATGGCTTTGGCAGTCACGCTCCTGTCGCTTGGCGGAATGGGTTTGCAATACCGGCTGGTCGAAACGCGGCTGATGGCGGCGCAAGAGCGGCTGTTGTCTGCTGACCTTGACGGGTTCGCAGCGCTCTATGACCAGCGTCGGATCATCGCCCTGCGGCAGGCGATCGATTACCGCGTCGCGGCGGCGACGGGGGAAGAGATGTTGCTGCTTCTGGACCGGAACGGCACGGTCCTTGCGGGCACCGTTGCGGGCTGGCCCTCCGACCTAGTGACCGAAGGCGCAGGCTTTGCCGTGGACCCCGCCCGCGTCTTCTCGGACGGTCGGCAGCGTTGGCTTGCCGTCGCACGAGAATTGCCCGGGGGCTTTCCCCTTCTTGTGGCGCGATCGCTGCAGCCCGTGGATGACACGTTGGCGGCCATGCGGCGGGGGATGCTGGGATTGCTCGCGGCGTTGCTTGTGGCCGGGGCCGGGGTCGGCTGGCTGGCCGCGCGGTCGTG
>JAAUPC010000127.1 GCA_012036325.1 Paracoccaceae bacterium | reverse complement strand
GTGGGCAGGCGGTCTTGCAAAGCAGCGTGGATCGCCAGGGCCACGCGGCGGCCTTCGGCCCAGCACCAGCCGGCGGTTTCCACCCCACGCAGCAGGTTTCCGGCGGCGAAATAGCTGGGGTCCGAGAGCCGCCCCCAGACATCGATCACCGGGCCGCCGCTGCCGGGGTCCACCTCCAGATGGCTGGCGCGCAACAGGGCTGCATCGGGCCGGAACCCGCCCGAGACGATGACGCCGTCGGTTGCCAACTCCTCGGGCCCGTCAGGGCGGTTGAGGCGCAGGCCTTCCACCCGGGTACGGCCGTAGATGGCATCGATCGCGGTTCCGCGCAGGATCGGCACGCCAAGGACACGGGCGAGCATGGCGGCGGGGCTGTAGGCGGTGATGCGGGTCGCGGGTTCGATCATGGCAACCGGCGTGATCCCGGCATGGCGGCAGGTGAGGAGCGCCGAGAAGGCGACAAGTTCCGTCCCAAGGATCACCGGGCGCTGAAAGGGGCGCTGGCCGTTCAGGTGGACGATCCCCTGCAAGGCACCGGTGGACATCACTCCGCCCGGTTTCTCGCCCCCGATCAGCCGGGCGGCGCGGCTGGTTTCGCGCACGCCGGTGGCCAGAAGGACCGCGCGGGCGGATAGGGTTTCGAGGCCTTGCGGGCTGGTGATCTCGACCCTGCCGCCGGGGTGGAGGGCGACAACGGTGGTTCGGGTGCGGATCGTGACACCGGACGCCAAAGCCTCCTCCACCAGGCGCTTGGCATAGGCGGGGCCGCGCATCAGGCGCTGGAATTCACGCAAGCCGTAGGGCGGGTGGTTGCAGTGGCGGGGGATGCCGCCTGCGGTGTCTTCCCGGTCAAGGACGGTGACGGTGACACCGCGTCTTGCCAGTTCGGTCGCCGCCGACAGGCCCGCAGGCCCGGCACCGATGACAAGGACGTCACTCTGCGCCATCGCTGCCCCCCAGCATGGGTTGCGCCAGCCGCCCTTCGGTGATCTTGGCCAAAGCGGCCGAGCAGTAGAACCCCTGACAGCGCCCCATCGTCACCCGCGTGCGGCGTTTCAGCCCGCCGATGCTGCCCGCGGCAAGGGGCCGGTCAGCGCGGCCTCAACCTCTCGCTTCGTCACCAGTTCACAGTGGCACAGGATGCCGTCATGCCCGGGTTTCTGCCAATCGCGCGGCGCGCAGTCGGTGAGGGAGGGCATCACCGGCCAGACCGGATCGGCCAGAGGCACCCAGTCGTGCGCTGCGAGCCGAAGGACATGCGCCGCGATCCCCAGCGCCGCCGACAGGCCGGTCGAACGGATGCCGCCGACGCAGATGTAATCTTCGGCCAGATCGGTGCGGATGCGGTATTCCTTTTCCTCGGTCGCGGGGCGCAGGCCTGCGTAGACGGCTGTCACCTCATGCCCGGCCAGTGCGGGCAGGATCTCTTCCCCCCGGCGCATCAGGGCCTGCAGGGTGGGGCGGTCGACACTGGCGTGTTCGCGGTCGTCCTGTTCTTCCGCCGTGGGGCCGACCAGAAGGTTGCCGTAGACGGTACGGCAGACGACGATGCCTTTGGTCACCTTGGTCGGCACTGGCAGGATAATATGGCCCAAAAGGCTGGACGCGGTCTTGTCATAGACCACGAACTGGCCCTTGCGCGGCTTGATGGTGAACCAGGTTTCCCCCGTGACGCGGCGGTCCACCTCATCGCCCCACAGGCCCGCTGCATTGATGACAAGGCGCGCCTGCACCGCGCCTGCGGTGGTTGCCAGATGCCAGACCCCGCCCGCGCGCCGCCCCGTCAACACTTCGGCCTGTCGCATCAGGGTGGCGCCGTTTTCCAGCGCCTGCAGCAGATAGCCGTGGGCGGCGGACCAGGGGTCGATCAGATGTTCACCAGGCACACGGAACCCGGCCAGGACACGGGGTGAAAGCCCGGGCTCCAGCGCCAGCGCCTCTGGCCCCGTCAGCGCCTGCACGTCGGTCACGCCATTGGCCACCGCCTGCGCCATCAGGCGGGGCAGTTCGGCCACCTCAGCCTCGCTCCACGCAAGAACCATGGCTCCGGACCGGATCACCGGCAGCCCAAGCTTTTCGCGAATCTGGTGGTAAAGCGCATAGCCGTCGCGAATGCAGGCCAGCTCAACCGACGCTTCCGGGGCGTCAAACCCGGTGTGCAGGATGGCCGAATTGCCCTTGGACGCGCCATCAAGCACATCTGCCGCTTTTCCAGCACCACCACTTTCGCACCCGCCAAAGTGAAGGCCCGCGCGAGGCCGCGCCGACGACTCCGGCCCCGATCACCGCCACATCATGGCTTGGCAGGTTGTCGGGCACGGCACTCCCCCGCGGATAATTGTGGTTATCATCAAGTATTGACTATTCGGTCATTCCTGTCAAGCTGAGCCGAAGGATGACCCGTCAAGGACAACTGGGCCGTGAATTTCACCATCTGGTCAAGAATTCTGTTGACCTTGGTCCGCTTGCACGGTCGGCTGGGGATGGGGTGACCATGAAACCGCACGAACGACAGCCTCAGATCGAGGCGATCATCCGGCGCGAAGGGGAAGTGTCGGTCGACATGCTGGCAGCACGTTTCGACGTCTCGTCCGAGACGATCCGCCGCGACCTTGGCATGCTGGCCGAGGCGGGCCGCGTGCAGAAGGTGCATGGCGGGGCGCGAAGGCCGTTTCTGATCAGTGAACCAAGCCACGACGCCCGCCTTGGCACCGAGATTGACGCCAAGGCCCATATCGGCCGCAGCCTTGGCCGGGCCATTGCCCCGGGTGAGACGATCTTCATCGACACCGGGTCCACCACCCTTGCCGCCGCCGACACGCTGGCCGCGATCCCCGGGCTGACGATCATCACCAACTCATGTCGCCTGGCCGAAAGGTTGGGTCGGTCGGATGCCGTCATCCACCTTCTGGGCGGGCGTTACGGGGCGGACAATGCCCAGACCACCGGCAGCGCGGTGATCCAGCAGCTGCAAGCCTTTCGCGCTGACCGCGCCGTCCTGACCGTCTCGGCCATTGACCCGGCCATCGGCGCGATGGACGCCAGCCTTGATGAGGCGGACATCGCCCGCGCGATGATCCGCAATGCCCGGTCGGTGACGGTTCTGGCCGATGCGACGAAGTTTGGCCGACAGGCGGCCCATGCCGTCTGCGATATCGACCGGATCGATCTCATCCTCAGCGAAGGGAAACTGCAAAGGGCGCACAAAGAGGCGCTGGCCGACAGAGGGGTAGAGCTATGGACCTGAAGAAAGACGCCGCATGCCGCAGGTGATCAAAGGCTATGTCCGGCTGATCGACCGGATCTCGGACTATGTGGGCTATCTTGCCGCGTCACTGATCTTCGTGATGGGGGCGACGCTGATCTTTGACGCGATCACCCGCAATGTGCTGAACATTCCCATTCACTGGGCCATCGAGTTCACCCAGTTCACCCTGGCGGCCTATTACTTCATGGGCGGCCCCATCACGTTGAAAAACAACGAACATGTGCGAATGGACCTGTGGTATGCCAACCTGTCGGAGCGTGGAAAGGCCAAGCTTGACCTCTTCACCGTGGGCTGCCTGATCTTCTATCTGGGGGTGATGCTGGTGGGCAGTATCTCCTCGCTGACCTATGCGATTGAAACGGGCGAGCGGCGGTTTTCCATGTGGAACCCGTCGGTCATCCCGATCAAGGCGCTGCTGACGGTCTGCCTGGTGCTGATGCTGATGCAGGCGGTGTCGCTGGTCTTCAAGCACATCGCGACCCTGCGCGGGGAAACCATCTGATGTCTTATGAGATGATTGCCCTGCTGATGTTCGCGTCAATGGCGCTTTTGCTGGTGACCGGCCAGCGGGTCTTTGCCGCCATCGGCTTTGTCGCCTCGGGCGCGGCGCTGCTGCTGTATGGCAATGGCGCGATTGAGTTGCCGTATAACCAGGTGTTCAAGCTGTTCAACTGGTACGCCATGCTGACGCTGCCCATGTTCATCTACATGGGTTACATCCTGGCTGAGTCCGGGATTGCCGAAGACCTGTACAAGATGCTGCACGTCTGGTTTGGTCGTATTCCGGGGGGCCTTGCCATCGGGACGATCCTTCTGATGGTCATCATCTCGGCGATGAACGGGCTTTCTGTTGCCGGCATGGCCATTGGCGCGACGATTGCCCTGCCCGAGATGATCCGCCGCGGCTATGACAAGGTGCTGATTTCAGGCGTGGTGCAGGGGGGATCGTCGCTGGGCATCCTGATCCCGCCCTCGGTCGTGCTGGTGCTTTACGGCATGATCGCGCGGCAGCCGGTGTCGCAGCTTTGGTTCGCGGGCATCATGCCGGGCTTGCTGATGGCGGCGATGTTCATCGCCTACATCTACACCCGCGCCAAGCTGAACCCCAAGCTGGCCCCGTCCGTCCCCGAGGCAGAGCTGAACATGCCCTTCCGCGAAAAGCTGGCGCTGGCCAAGGCGGGGATCATTCCCTTCGCGATCTTCTTCTTCATGACCGGGCTCTTCGTCTTTGGCATCACCAGCCTGGTGGAAAGTTCCGCCGTGGGGGCGACTTCGGCCACGTTGGCGGCGGCGCTGAAAGGGCGGTTTTCCTGGTGGCTGATCCGCGAAACCTCGATGAAGACACTGGCAGTGTCCTGCATGTTCATGTGGCTGATCCTGGCGGCCCTGGCATTTGGCGCCGTCTTCGATGGTCTGGGCGCGGTCAAGGCGGTGGAATCGCTGTTCATCACCCAGTGGGAGCTTAGCCCCTGGATGATCATCATCATGATGCAGCTCAGCTTCCTGATCCTTGGGATGTTTCTGGACGACACCGCGATGCTGGTCATCGTCGCGCCGCTATACATCCCGCTGGTCGGGTCCTTGGACCTTGGCTTTGACAACCAGTTGATCTGGTATGGCATCCTCTACACGATCACCTGCCAGATCGCCTATATCACGCCGCCGTTCGGCTATAACCTGTTCCTGATGCGCTCGCTTGCGCCGAATGAGTTCACCTTGGGCGAGATCTATCGTTCGGTCTGGCCCTTTGCCGCCATCATGGCTCTGACCATCGTGCTGTTGATGCTGTTCCCGCAGATCGCCCTTTGGCTGCCTGAACAGATGGTCCACGTCCGGGGCTAGACTTCTTACAACCCACCGGGCCCACAGAAGCCCATACTGACAGGAGAGACGCAGATGACAGACCAGAAGAAACCGCAAAGCCCGTCCGAGGCGATCCTTGCCTCGCGCCGGAACTTCCTGCGCCAATCGGTCGTGGGGGCGGGGGCCATGGCCGGGGCGACGCTTGCCGCACCGGCCGTGATCGCCCAGACCAGCCCGATCAAGTGGCGGCTGCAGACCTATTCCGGCGCACCCCTTGGCGCGCATGTGATCAAGCCGCAGATCGACGCTTTCAACGCCGCCGCCAATGGCGAGATGGAGATCGAGCTTTACTACGCCGACCAGCTGGTCCCCACGGCTGACCTGTTCCGCGCGCTGCAGAACGGCACGCTGGACGCGGTGCAGTCGGATGAGGCGACGATGGCCTCACCGGTCGATATTTCGGTCTTCGGGGGCTATTTCCCGTTTGCCACGCGCTACAGCCTCGATGTGCCGGCGCTGTTTCAATATTACGGGCTGAAGGAAATCTGGCAGGAAGCCTATTCCGAGGTTGAGGGCGTGACCTGGCTGTCCGCCGGGGCTTGGGACCCGTTGCACATCTTCACCGTGGACAAGCCGATCCGGTCTTTGGCCGACATGCAGGGCCTGCGGGTCTTCGGGGTGCCGACGGCGGGCAAGTTCCTGTCGAAATACGGTCTGATCCCGGTGACGATCCCGTGGGACAACGTTGAGGTCGCGATGCAGACGGGCGAGCTGGACGGCGTGGCCTGGTGCGGCTTCACCGAAGCCTATGAGGTGGGCTGGGCCGATGTCTGCAAATACGCGCTTTCGAACTCGGTCACCGGGGCGTGGTTCGGCAGCTATTTTGCCAACACCGCCAGCTGGGAGAAGGTGCCGCCGCATCTGCAGGAGCTGTTCAAGATCACCATCGACCAGTCGCATTACTATCGCAACGTCTGGTACTGGGGCGGCGAGGCGAAGCTGCGGGTCGAGGGCGAGAAGATGGAGCTGACCTCGCTTCCCGCCGAGGAATGGGCGCAGGTCCTGACCGATGCCAACGGCTTCTGGGATGAGACCGCCGCCGCATCGCCCCGCGCCGCCCGGGTGGTGGAGGCGTTCAAGAAATACGCCGACACGATGACGAAAGCAGGCTACCCCTACCGCTGAGGCCGGGTGCAAAAGACCGCGTCCCCCTGCATGGGAAGGGGGGCGCGGCGCTGACTGTCCACCGTGGACAGATTCAGTTGTTCGATCGATATCAATGACTTGCCCATTTTCCTTTACTGTTTTTTAAGAAATGGCAGGCCCTGAACTTTTGCTGGGTCCGCCCGGTCTGTCAGAAACGGCCAGGCCCAAGATGCCGCGACTCGCGTTGCTACCATGACCGGCGGGGCAACCCCGGCTGCCAGGGATCTGCGCCGGCACTTGCCGTTTGCCGACTGATTTCAGACTGGCCAAGGCGACATGGTTTCGCCGCAAAAACCCCTCACTTGCGCCTGATCGGGAAGGCCCAATCAACCCTGACCTGTATTTTTTGTGCTTGGGTACTTTGTGGCGGAATAAGGCTGCGACTGCTGCGTATGCCTTTGGTGCGAGTGACCGTGACTGTGGTGACCTGCGAGACGCCATCTTCCAGAAGGAATGCGCCTGTGAACATGAAAGACATGCTGTTGCGTTTCAGACTTGCCGCGACCCCGGTTCCCGGGCCGGTTGCGGCGGTTCTGCCGGTGACGGAACCGGGCGCAGACCTGACCGGCGGCCCGGTCGCAGCACAGGGCACCGGCGGAGATGTGCTTTTGTTGCAAGGCTTTGCCGAAGGGCGCACCCTCTTCCGGATGCCCGACGCGGACAGCGATGCCGAGGTAGCAGCGCCTGCCGCGCCCGAAGATGAGGCCCCGCAGGACCCGGCCGTTACTGCCTTGTCTGCGGCCCTTTTGCGCCGGTTCGGGGTTGAACATCTGCCGGGTGAAGCCCCGGTCGGCAAGCGCCATGCGCTGATTCTGCAGCGGCTTTCGGTGGTGCGGGACACCTGCGAAGTGATGATCGCGGGGAAGGACCGGTCGGTGCGAATCGTCATGGCAAACGGTCGGGTGATGGCGGCGACCTTTGATCTGGCCGGACGGCGGCAGCAGGTCGTATCGTTCCGGAAAAAACAGGCGGGCAAGTCTGCCGCGCGGGAATTCGCGGTCCTTCTGGCCGAGCTTTGCGCCGGGTCGGTCGATCTTCTGATGACGGAATGCCCAGCCTCAGGCGTGTTTGACGTGGCCGCCGGGATGGTGGTGGGCGAGCTTGTCGCCGCAGCTGGCCTGTCCCCGGCAGATGTGGAGCCGGAGGGCGAAGTGCCTGCCCGCAGCGGGCTGGCGGGTTGATACGCCGCTAAGGGCGGCGGAGCGCGGTCAGGTCCTTGACGAAGGTATAATCGCTGTAGCCGAGACGGGCGGCAGGCTGATAGCGCGTCACGTCAAAGCGGCCGTTGACCAGACAGTCATCGCGCAGGTGGATGCCCACAACCTCACCCAAAACCATACGCTCATCCCCCAAGAGGGACACCATCTGGACAAAGCGGCATTCCAGCGTGGCAGGCGCATCGGCGACGCGGGGGCAATCGATGGCGACGCATTCGGCCTTGGCCACCCCGGCGGCGATGAATTCATCGGTACCGCGCGGAAAGCGGGCTGAGGTCGCGTTCATCGCCTGCAAGGCCGAGGCTTCGACCACATTGACCGCGAAGACCCCGCTTTCCACCGCATTGGCCATGCTATCGCGCAGGTCGCCCGCGAACATGACCTGCGGCGGGTGGTAGCCGACGGCGTTGAAGAAGGAATAGGGGGCCAAGTTGTCGCCCGTGGTGCTGCGCGTGGAAATCCAGCCGATGGGGCGCGGCGAGACGATGGCCGAGAACGGGCTGTGCGGCAGGCCGTGGCCATCGGCGGGGCGGTAGAACATGGTTGGGCCTTTCCCGATTTGATCCTGACATGGTGCCATGTTACGGCGCCTTTCAAGCAGATTCGGGGGCGGGTGCAGGTGTATCGGCTGGAAGAAGAGACCGAGGCCGATTGGTGGGAGGTGGAAGCCCTCTATGACCTGTGCTTTGCGCCGGGGCGGACGGCGCTGTCATCCTACCGCTTGCGCGACGGGGTGCCGACGGTGGCGCCTTTGTGCCTGACCTTGCGGGATGCTGACGGCACGCTGGCGGCCGTCATCCGCTTTTGGCCGGCGCTGATTGGCGAAGAGGATGTGCTCCTGCTCGGCCCGGTTGCCGTGCACCCAACCCGGCAGGGCGAAGGGCTGGGCGCGCTGTTGATCAACGAAAGCCTGGCCGAGGCGCGGCGTCTGGGCTGGGAGCGGGTGCTTCTGGTCGGCGATGCCCCCTATTACGGGCGCTTCGGCTTTCGCAAGCTGGAGGGCGTGGAAATGCCGCCACCGACGAACCCCGACCGGGTGCTGGGGCTGGAGTTGAAGGCAGGGGCCTGGACAGGTGTGAGGGGCCAGGTCACGAAAGCGACGTAAGGCCATTGCACGCGGGCGCGGCGGGGCCATATCTTGCCCATGGATCAGATCTTGCCCCCCGTTGCCCGTGTTGACGACCCTGCCGACGTGATTGCTGCGCTGGCCGCGCGTTACCGACGTGCCAATGGCCCGGTGATGCGGCTGGTGACCAAGCTGGGCGGGTCCCTGGAAAGCCAGATGGCACTGGTGCCGGCTTCGATGCGCGAACAGATGGAACGCACGGTCGCCCGGGCGCTGGAGGCATCGTTACGGCCTTGCGGGCCCGTGGCGCCGGATCTGGGGGAGTCG
>JAAUPC010000126.1 GCA_012036325.1 Paracoccaceae bacterium | reverse complement strand
CCGCGTCCCAGGCCATGTTGGCGGGCAGGATCAGCGTGGCGATCTGGCCGTTCTTCGCGCGGGCGGCCTGTACCGCCTCGGCCGCGTCGCTAGCGACCCGGCCCGGTTCGGTGCAAACCCGCGTCCAGTGCGACACGGATTGGCTGATGCCGACGGTATCGCCCTTCAACGGGGCCTCAAACCGCAGATGGTAATCAGCGTGATCGCCCATGATGTTCAGAACGCCACTCTGCGCTTTGCGGGCGTTGTGCAGGTTGGCGAAAGCGTTGCCGAAACCGGGGGCAAGGTGAAGAAGGGTGGCCGCGACCTCTCCCTTCATCCGGAAATAGCCGTCTGCGGCGCCGGAAACGCCGCCTTCGAACAGGCTGAGGATGCAGCGCATATCGGGGTGACGGTCCAGCGCGGCGACAAAATGCATCTCGGACGTGCCGGGATTGGCGAAACAGACCCGCACACCGCTGGCGAGGAGGGTCTTGACCAAGGTTTCTGCACCGTTCATCCGAAAACTATGTCCCTTTGCAGCAGGTTGGTCGGTCCCCCAAGGCAGGTTGACCGGGATTTGGCCGGAAAGGCAACAGGTTCAGGCGGAAACCGGGCAGCCGAACGCCAAGCCGCTTGACTTCGAATTCCTCTCAATCACCGTCAGGCCGCCATACTTTTGCCGCTCTGGAAACGCCCAGTGCGGGGACGAAATCGGCTTTGGCTGCGGAGTATTGTGGATGAAACCTGGTGCGGAAATTGTGCAGCTTGGCATGGATCACCGAGAATTGCCCATGACGGCACCCTTGCGCCGCGTGACCTTGATCGTTCCGGTCTTCAACGAAGAGGGCGGGATCGGCCCCTTCCTTGCCAAGGTCGACAGCGTGATTGCCGACCTGGCGCAGGTGGTGACCTTTGACATCCTCTTCGTCAACGACGGCAGCCGCGACGCCACTGAACGCCATGTGCTGGCCGAGGCGGCAAAGCGGACGGATGTGTCCTTGATCAACCTGTCGCGCAACTTTGGCAAAGAGGCCGCGCTGATCGCAGGGCTGAACAACGCCACGGGGGATGCGGTGATCCCTCTGGACGTGGACCTGCAGGACCCGCCCGAGGTCATTCACCAGATGATTGACCGCTGGACGGCCGGGGCCAAGGTCGTGAACGCCCGCCGGTCGCGCCGCAGTGGCGATACCTGGCTTAAGGCGAAATCCGCCAATGCCTTCTACCGGATATTCAACGCCCTTTCAGAGCAGCCGATCCCGCGCGATGTGGGCGATTTCCGCCTGATGGACCGCGAGGTGGTGGATGTCATCAACCAGCTTGGCGAACGGTCGAGGTGCAACAAGTCACTGTTTTCCTGGGTAGGGTTCGAGACGGTGGAAGTCACCTACGAACGCCCCGCGCGTGAGATTGGCGAAACCCGGTGGAACTATTGGAAACTTTGGAAGCTGGCGCTGGATGCGATCTTTTCCTCTTCAACCGTGCCGCTGCGGATCTGGACCTATTTCGGCATGATGATGGCCGTGGTGTCGCTGATCTATTCGCTGTTCATCGTCGCGCAGACGGTGCTTTTCGGGATCGATGTGCCGGGCTATGCGTCGACCGTGATCCTGATCCTGGTGTTCGGGGGCCTCAACATGTTCGCGCTGGGGATCATCGGTGAATATGTCGGGCGGATTTACACCGAGGTCCGGCAACGGCCGCTTTATGTCATCCGGTCGCAGCACACCTCAGCCAAGGCGGAGCAATAATTTGGAACGCGCCGTCTTTGACCGGATGAATGAGCTGGAGTCGCAGCATTGGTGGTTCGTGGCGCGTCGGCAGGTGATTGCCGCGCTGATCGGCCGGCACCTGAAGCAGCATGACCGCGTGACCATCCTTGAGGCAGGCTGCGGCAGTGGCGGCAACCTGCAGATGCTGCGAGAGTTCGGGCAGGTGGACGCGTTCGAATATGACGGACCCGCGCGGGAAGCGGCAAAGGTGAAGTCCGGCCTTGATATCCGGTTTGGCGCCCTGCCGATGGAGCTGCCCTTTGATGACCGGCGCTATGACCTGATCGGGCTTTTCGACGTGCTGGAGCATGTGGAGGCCGACACGGCGTCGCTGGCAGCGCTGGCGGCCCGGCTGGAAGAAGGCGGCAAGATCCTGGTCACGGTGCCTGCCTTCCCGTCGCTGTGGTCGCGGCATGACGAACGCCACCACCACTATCGCCGCTATACCCGGGCGAGCCTGGCCAAGGCGGCGGCCGAGGCGGGGCTGCGGGTCAGCTACAGCAGCTACTTCAACTTCTTCCTGTTCCCGCTGGCAGTGACGACGCGGGCGATCAAGCGGCTGACCGGCAGCGACGTGCCGGACGACACGCTGCCGCACAGCTGGGTGAACGGCGGGCTGGCCCGGGTCTTCGCGCTGGAGCGGTTCTTGGTCGGCAAGGTGCGGCTGCCGGTTGGCTTGTCCTTGGCGGCTGTGCTGGAAAAGGCCTGAGCGAAGGATGCTGGCACAGCTGATGCGCTTTGCGGGGGTGGGCGGGCTGGCAACGGCGGTGCATGTCCTGGTGGCCCTTGCGGTGCAGGCGGCCTTCCCAGTCTCGGACCAGGGGGCCAACCTGTCGGGCTTCGCGGCGGCGGTGCTGTTGTCCTACCTTGGTCACGCGCGCTTTACCTTTGCGGTGACCAGCCAGTCGGTCCCGCAATTCATGCGATTCTTCTCGCTGTCCTGCCTGAGCCTTGGGATCAGCAGCCTGACCGTCTGGCTGATCACGGCCAAGCTTGGGTTCAGCTTCATCGTGGCAATGGTGGCCGTGTCGGTCGTGGTGCCAATTGCCAGCTATCTGGTCATGCGGTTCTGGGTTTTCGACGAGGCCTGACCGCCTGCCTCCTAAGCAGACCACAGAAAAAACCCCGCCGTGACATCACGGCGGGGCAGTTGTCCCCCAGGCGGTCCGGGGGACAGGCGTGACTGTGAAACCTTAATGCGAGGGGCTGCTGTCAGCCTCCATCTCGGCGCGGATCTGCTGGCGCAGGATGTCGATCGGGACCATCTTTCCGTCGCGCTTGAAGTGCCAGTAGGTCCAGCCATTGCAGCTGGGCGCGCCTTCCAGCGCCGCCCCGACCTGGTGGATAGAACCCTTCACCTCATGTCCGATCAGCGTGCCATCGGCGCGGACCTTGGCCTTGTGGCGGTTGCCGAGGCTGAAAAGCTCTTCCCCCGGGCGGAGCATGCCGCGTTCGACGACCTGCCCAAAAGGCACGCGGGGTTCGGCGCGTTTCGATCCGGTGATTTCCAGCGCCGAGGCGTCAAAGCGGCGGACGCGGTCGATGCGGGCTTGGGCCGCCTTGCGATACGCCTCTTCCCGTTCGATCCCGATGAAATCGCGCCCGAGCATCTTGGCGACAGCGCCCGTGGTGCCGGTGCCGAAGAACGGGTCAAGGATCACGTCGCCCGCATTGGTGGTGGCCACGATGATGCGGTGCAAAAGGCTTTCCGGCTTTTGCGTCGGATGCGCTTTGTCGCCGTTTTCATCCTTCAGGCGTTCATGGCCGGTGCAGATCGGCAGTACCCAGTCAGACCGCATCTGCACCCCGTCATTCAGCGCCTTCAGCGCTTCATAGTTGAAGGTGTATTTGGCGGACTCGTCGCGGCTGGCCCAGATCAGCGTTTCATGGGCGTTGGTCAGGCGCTTGCCACGGAAGTTCGGCATCGGGTTCGACTTGCGCCATACCACATCATTCAACAGCCAGAACCCCTGATCCTGCAGGACCGCACCCAGCCGGAAGATGTTGTGATAGCTGCCGATGACCCAGATCGCCCCGTTCGGTTTCAAAAGGCGCTTGGCAGCGGCCAGCCATTGGCGGGTGAAGCTGTCATAGGTCGCAAAGCTGGCGAATTGGTCCCAATGGTCATCAACCGCATCGACCAGGGAATTGTCGGGACGGTGCAGATCGCCCTTGAGCTGGAGGTTGTAGGGGGGGTCGGCAAAGATCAGGTCAACGCTGCCCGCAGGCAGGCTGTTCATCACCTCGATACAGTCACCAGACATGATCTGGTTCAGCGGCAGCGTTGCCGCTGCTGGGGCCGTTTTCGTCGCCATTCTCTGCCTCAATGTCGGCATCGTTTGTGTGCCGAACTTGAGGATGAAGATGAGTCACAGATGATTCGCCGTCAAATTCTTTATTGAATCAAGGGGTTACAGAATTCTCTTGATACAATATGTTGTGGACGGGTTTGAACGAACGTCTATGCCAAGGGGTAACCCCTAAAGTTTGCAGCGCCTCTAGGTGTGTCCTTGTGGGGTAACCGGCGTTCGCCTCCCAGCCGTAGCCGGGGTGCTGTTGCGCCAAATCCACCATGATCCGGTCGCGCGTGACCTTGGCCACGATCGAGGCGGCGGCAATCGACAGGCAGCGGGCATCGCCCTTGACCAGTGCCGTTGTCCGGCAGGCCAGCCCGCGCGGGATCAGGTTGCCGTCGATCAGCGCATGGTCGACCGGCAGGCCCAGCCCTGCCACCGCCCGCTCCATTGCCAGATGGCTGGCGCGCAGGATGTTGAGGGTGTCGATCTCTTCGACCGAGGCATGGGCGATGCTGACCTGGGCCTGCGCCATGATCTGCGCGCAGAGTGCTTCACGCCGGGCGGCAGTCAGTTGCTTGCTGTCCTGCAAGCCAGCGGGGATGTGATCCGGGTCCAGACGCACGGCGCAGGCGGTGACGGGTCCGGCAAGGGGGCCACGGCCCACCTCATCAACACCTACGACGAAAAGCGCCCCGGCGGCGAGGGCGGCGGCTTCGAGGCTGAAATCGGGAAAGGGGTTGGCCATGCCACTGGGTTAGCCCGGATCTTTCGGCAGAAAAAGAGGGACGGAAGCTGCTCACCCTTCCGTCCCCCACAGTCGGGCGGGGCTCAAGGGCACCCCCGCCACGACCCGGGCCACCGCAGCGGCCCGAGAGCTTTAGCGGCCCGAAAGCCGGAACCCGGCGTCGCGCAGGCATTGCGCGGAATAGACCCGGTCATCGCGGCCGAAGATGCGCGCGTCATTGGCGCAGCCGCGCGGCAGCCGGGCGTTGAAACCTTCCCGCCGCAGACAGTTTTCCGAATAAAGGCTGACCGACCGTTCCGCCCCGTCGATGGAAATGGCGCAGACCGAGGGCACCCGATTCTGCCGCACCGGTTCGGGCACGCGTTCCTGCACCACGACGGGCGGTTGGCGCTTGTCGTTCAGCTCATTCACGATGACGCCGACGACCAGCGCCCCGATCAGTGCCTTGGCAAGGTCATCTTTCTTGTCGGCCTTCGCGGGCAGTGCTGCGCCAAGGACCAGCGCCAGCACCAACGCGCCCCCGGTCAGCGCCGTGGCAAAGCGCCGCCCCGACAGGCCGGTTTCCCCGATGCCGCCGGGGGCGATGGTGCGGGAGTGGCTTCTGAACTCAACCGATTTGCGTGCGGACATTGCGGCCTCCTGAGGGTTTGTGGCGGGCCGCTCTTCCTGGCAGCCCCTCGATGCCCAACCCTCGCCCCCGGCCGGTGGCGTAAGCAATAACGCCCCCCTGTTAGCCCATAACCAGGGCAGGCTGGGGGGTTGCTATCCGATAACAGGGCAGGAAAAACCGGCGTGATATTGAATATCATACTGCCCGCGCGCATTCTTTGGTGGTAATCGAGCAGCCTCCCACCCGGAGCCAAAAAATGAAAAGACTAATCACCGTCACCGCGCTGGCGCTGGCCCTTGCAGGGCCCGCCACGGCGGAATGCTATGCCGACTACAAGGCCAAGCGTGACGAACCCCTAAAGCTGCATTACGGTGTGGCGCAGGTGTCGGATGGCAACTGCTCACCCGGTGCTGCGGAAGGCGAATTGTCGCCAAGGCTGGCGGCCGATGGCTGGACGTTGCTGAACGTCCTGTCCACATTCGGGCCGGAAGGCCTTGAAGAAAGGAAAGCGAGTGCCGGAGCCTACTTCCTCCGTTACTGAAAGCCTTAAGGCGGGCAACCGCGTGGTTGCCTTCGGTATCGCCGCCATCGTCCTGATCCTGCTGGGTGCAGCGCTTTTCCTGTTCCTGAACCTGCCGGACGCGAATGCGTTCAACGCCAAGGTGACGCAGATCTTCGTCGAAAACGACGATCTGAACACCGGGGCGGAAATCAAGCTCTTGGAGATTCTGGCGCAGTCGGGCACCTCTTTTTCCGAGGTGCTGACCAGTTACCGGTCGGTGATCTTTGTGCTGCTGATCTTCTCAACCGCGCTTTTGATCGCGTCGCTGGTATTTCTGGTGATGATCATCGCGCTGAACCGCCGCATCTCGGCCATCCAGCGGTCGGGCATCCAGGTGAGCAGCCTGATGATCAGCCGTGAGGCGCGGGCGGTCTATATCAACGATCTGGAATTTGCCCTGACCGAAGCCGCGCTTGAGACGCTTTCGGTGCTGGCCGAGGCGCGGATGGATGACGAGGTGCTGACCGGCGCGCAGATCGAGGCGGTGATCTCGGGCCGCAACGAGGCGGACTGTGATGAGGCGGCGGGGCGACGCGGGTGAAACGCCTGCGCGACACGCTGGGCAACCAGCTGGTCAGCGAACTTCTGGTCAAGACCATCGCCCGGCGCGGCTATGTGCTGGCGGTGGGCAAGGACACGATCAGGATGATCTAGGCGGAAGCGGGAAGGCGTCATGAAGCCTGCCACATGTCACTCGCCCATAAGCAAGTAATTTGCCCCATCTGGCTGAACTGGCTGAAAATGCTCAGTTGTCGGCTGACTTTTAATCAGCGGGTCACGGGTTCGAGTCCCGTACGGTCCACCATTTTGAGAGTCCCTGTGACTGTCCGACTCGGAGAATGTCGGACAGTCGGACGGACCCCGAAGGGCTCAACCGCCAACCGCCTGTAGGTTAAGGGATTTTGTGGTGAGCCGGACAGGATTCGAACCTGTGACCCGCTGATTAAAAGTCAGCTGCTCTACCAACTGAGCTACCGGCCCCACGAGGCGCGTGATTAGGCAAGCCCGCCCCGGGGGTCAAGGGCAAAAACGCCGCCCTCTGGCAAAAGCGGTCCGGTGGGCGTATATGCCCGGATATGAAAGACAGCGCAGCCCAGACCGGCCTGCCGTTCATGAAAATGCACGGTGCAGGCAATGACTTCGTGGTGATCGACCAGCGCGGGCGCGGGCTTGCGGCGGGGTCGGGCATCACGGCTGATCTTGCGCGCAAGATCGGCGACCGGAACCGGGGGGTGGGCTTCGACCAGCTGGCTGAAATCACCCGGTCGGACAGCGCGGATTTCGGGCTGATCTTCTGGAACAGTGACGGCACGCAAGCCGGGGCCTGCGGCAATGCCACGCGCTGTGTGGCCGATCATGTGATGCAGGGTATGGGTGTGGACCGGGTCAGCCTGACCACGGCGCGCGGCACCTTGCGGGCGGAACGCACGGCGGATGGCCGGGTCTGGGTGAACATGGGCCAGCCGCAGCTGGATTGGCAAATGGTCCCCTTGGCGCGAGAGGTGGACCATCTGCACCTGCCCTTGGCCGGCGACCCGGTCGGTATCGGCATGGGCAACCCGCATTGCGTGTTCTTCGTCGACGATGCCGAGGCCGTCGACCTTGCCAACCTTGGCCCACAGATCGAGCATGACCCCCTGTTCCCACAGCGCACGAATGTTGAGTTTGCCACGCTCCTCTCGCCCGGCCGGATTCGGATGCGGGTGTGGGAGCGTGGGGCGGGCATAACGCTTGCTTGCGGGTCAGGGGCCTGTGCGACGGCGGTCGCGGCGCATCTGCGCGGGATGACCGGGCTGAGGGTCGCGCTGGAAATGGATGGCGGCGTGCTTGAGGTGGACTGGCGCGAGGATGGTGTCTGGCTGACCGGCCCGGTCGCGCGGGTATTCGACGGGGTGCTGTCGGCGGACTACGTCGCGGCCGCCAGATGAACGCACCCGTTTTCGCCACTCTGGGCTGCCGTCTGAATGCTTATGAGACGGAAGCGATGAAGGAGCTTGCTGCCGCAGCCGGGGTATCGGGTGCTGTGGTGGTCAACACCTGCGCCGTTACGGCCGAGGCGGTGCGCAAGGCCAAGCAGGAAATCCGGCGACTATCGCGCGAGAATCCCGGGGCGGCGATCATCGTCACCGGCTGTGCGGCGCAGACGGAGCCCGAAACCTTTGCCGCGATGGCCGAGGTGACGCGGGTCGTGGGCAACCATGAGAAGATGCAGGCCGAGACCTGGCGCGGGCTGGCTGCTCCCGATCTGATCGGCGTGACGGAACGGGTGCAGGTCGATGACATCATGTCGGTCCGCGAAACGGCGGGGCATCTGATTGATGGGTTCGGGCGGCACCGGGCCTATGTGCAGGTCCAGAATGGCTGCGACCATCGTTGCACGTTCTGCATCATCCCTTATGGGCGGGGAAACTCACGTTCCGTTCCGGCCGGGGTGGTGGTGGAGCAGATCCAGCGGCTGGTGGACCGGGGCTTCAATGAGGTGGTGCTGACCGGGGTCGATCTGACCTCATGGGGTGCCGACTTGCCTGCCACGCCGCGCCTGGGGGATCTCGTGCGGCGGATCCTGAAGCTGACGACCGTTCCACGCCTGCGGATCAGCTCGATAGACAGCATCGAAGCTGACCCTACGCTGATGGAGGCGATTGCGACGGAACCCCGGCTGATGCCGCACCTGCACCTGTCCTTGCAGGCTGGCGATGATCTGATCCTGAAGCGGATGAAGCGGCGGCACCTGCGGGACGACGCGATCCGGTTTTGCGAGGAGGCTCGTGCCTTGCGGCCTGGGATGGTCTTCGGCGCCGACATCATCGCGGGCTTTCCGACCGAGACGGAAGCGATGTTCCAGCAGTCGGTCAAGCTGGTCGAAGACTGCGGGCTGACCTTCTTGCATGTCTTCCCCTACTCGCCCGCAAGGGCACGCCGCCGCCCGGATGCCGCCAGGTGCGGGGGCCCGAGATCAACGGACCGGCGCCA
>JAAUPC010000125.1 GCA_012036325.1 Paracoccaceae bacterium | reverse complement strand
GCCGGTTGCGGGGGCTGATCCTTGCTGGAACAGCGGCCGTGGTCGTGGCGGGGGGCGGCCTTCTGGCTGCCAGGTGCTCTGGTGACGCATACCGCCTCGGTCGTGCCGGTGGCGCTGCGGGCGGAAATCGGCCAATACGCGCTGGATGATCTGGCCCGGGTGACCGGCGCGCCTTGTGACAATCAACTCGGCCTGCAGGCATTGGCCGGGCTTTCTGACCGCGTCTTCGGCCCGGTCGACACGCCGATCCTTTATGTCATGCCCGAAGGTGCGGACCAGCCGCTCCACCTGCCCGGCGATGTGATCGTGCTGCCCCGCAGCCTGATCGAAACCGCCAACGGACCGGAAGCCGCCGCCGGTGCCGCCCTTGTCGAACGCCTGCGTGCGCGGGCCGAAGACCCGATGATCCCGGTCCTGAACCACGCAGGCCTGCGCGCGACCTTCCAGCTTCTGACCACCACCGAACTTCCGGTCGAGGCGTTGCGCGGCTATGGCGAAGCGCGCCTGCGTGCCACCCCGGCCCCCCTGCCCGATGCGACCCTGATCGCCGCGTTTGAGGCCGCTCAGATCCCCGCCACGCCCTACGCAATGGCCGTTGACCCAGAGGCACCCCAGATGACCCGCCTGGCCGCCGATGACCCCTACAAGGGCCTGGCCCCGACCCCGCTGATCGCCGACGAATCCTGGGTGGCCCTGCAAGGCATCTGCGGCGGCTGACGCTTACTTGGTGCCGAACATCCGGTCCCCGGCATCGCCCAGACCCGGCACGATATAGCCGTGGTCGTTCAGATGGCTGTCCACCGCCGCCGTGACAATTGGCACATCGGGATGCGCCTCTTTCATCCGGGCAATCCCTTCGGGGGCGGCCAAGAGGCACAGGAACCGAATCTCCTTCGCTCCGGCCTTCTTCAACAGCGAGATTGCCGCCGCGCTTGAGTTTCCGGTGGCCAGCATCGGGTCAACCACAATGCTGATCCGATCCTCCATATGGTCGGGCAGCTTGCAGTAGTATTGCACCGGCTGCAGCGTTTCAGGATCACGGTAAAGCCCCACGAAGCCCACCCGCGCCGCCGGAACCAGCTCCAGAATGCCATCCAGCAACCCATTCCCCGCCCGCAGGATGCTGACCAGCGCCAGCTTCTTACCCTCAATCGCGGGCGCGTCCATCGCCTCCAGTGGGGTGTCGATGCGCTTCGTCGTCATTGGCAACTCGCGCGTGACCTCATAGGCCAGCAAAAGGCTGATCTCGCGCAAAAGCTTGCGGAAACTGGCGGTAGAGGTGTCCTTTTCTCGCATCAGGGTCAGCTTGTGCTGGACCAGGGGGTGCGTGACAACAGTCAGGTGATCCAGCATTCAGGGCTCCAAGAGCTTGGCAATCTTCGCCTTGGTATCGGCGTCACAAAAGGCCGCGTCAAGCGAGGCCTTGGCGATGCGGCGAAACTGCCCCTCGTCCCAGCCAAAGGCCCGGTGCAGCGACTCATACTCCCTCACCATCGAGGTGTGGAAAAACGGCGGATCATCGGTGGAGATCGTCACCCTCACCCCCCGCCGGTCCAGTTCCGCAATCGGATGATCCCTGAACGTGGGGTAAATCCCCAGCGCCACGTTAGACCCCGGACAGCATTCCAGCACGATCCCCGTCTCGGCCAGCTCATCCACCAGCGCCAGATCCTCGATCGCCCGCACCCCATGCCCGATCCGCTCCACCTCCAGATCGCGCAGCGCATCCCGCACGCTGTCCGGCCCGCCCCATTCCCCGGCATGCGCTGTCAGCCGCAGCCCCGCCTCCCGCGCGCAGTCGAACGACCAGCGAAAGTCCTTTGGCGCGCCGATCTTTTCATCCCCCGCGATGCCGAACCCCACGATCCAGTCCCCCGCCGTTTCCGCCGCACACAGCGCCGTCTCCCGCGCCTTTTCTGGCCCGAAATGCCGGATGCAGGTGATGATCCCGCGCAGCGTCACGCCCATGTCGCGCTCTACCTCGTCGGCCGCCTCTCGCATCGCATGCAGGTATTCGCGCCACGCCCCGATATCACGACCGCCGCAGAAATCGGGGCTCAGGAAGGTCTCACAATAGACCACCCCGGACGCCGCCGATTGCTCCAGCACCGCCCGCACCAGCCGCTGATAATCGCGCGGGCTTTGCAAGGCCGAGGTCGCCGCCTCATAGACCTTCAGAAACTCCCAGAAGTCGGCAAAGCGGTACTGGCCGCGCTCATCAAAGATGCCGGCTATGTCCAGATGTTTCTCTTTCGCCAACCCCGCGATGAAGGCTGGCGGCGCCGCCCCCTCCAGATGCAGATGCAACTCAACCTTCGGCAGCATGCCCAGCCCATCCTCATTCTTCGTCCAGAAATATCCCGGGGGTCCGGGGGCTGGCCCCCGGTCCGTCAAAGGCTACAAGAAACTCCGCCCCGGCCCTTGCGCCGCCACCCCCAGATGCGCTGCGATACTGGCCGCGACATCGACAAAACCGCGCAAGCCAACCCCCCGCGCCCTAGCGCCCCAGCCCACCACAGGCACGCGCTCCCTGGTGTGGTCGGTCCCGGTCCAGGTCGGGTCATTGCCGTGGTCGGCAGTAAAGATAGCCAGATCCCCCGGCCCCAACGTCGCCAGAAACCGCGGCAGGCCCGCGTCAAACCCTTCCAGCGCCCGGGCATAGCCCGCCACGTCGCGGGGGTGGCCATAAAGGCTGTCAAACTCCACAAAGTTCGCAAAGGTCAAGGAACCTGGACTCAGCCTCAGCCCCCAAGCCGGATAAGATGTTCGAAAAGGTCAGCATCCGACTTGCCCTTCCACAGCGTCCCGATCCCCTGCATCGAGAAGATGTCGCCGATTTTGCCCACCGCATGGGTCACCCGGCCCGCATCCTGCACCCAGTCCAGCAGCGTCGGCGCGGGCGGCGCAATGGCATAATCCCGCCGGTTCGACGTGCGCTTGAAATCATCACAGGTCCCGGTAAACGGCCGCGCGATCACCCGGCCCACCTTGCGCGCGTGCAACATGGGTGCCACGTCCGCGCAGAGGCGCAACAGCCGCTCCAGCCCGAAGGCCTCTTCGTGTGCTGCGATCTGGAACACCGAATCCGCGCTGGTGTAGCAGATCGGCCAACCGCTCCGCAGATGTTCCGCACAATGCTCCGCGATGATCGGCATGCCTGAGGCATGGCAGTTCCCCAGGATGCCCACCGTCCCCGCCAGGCGGCAAACCTCGGCCACCAGATCGTCGGGAAAGGCGGGAACCACCTCGGGAAAATAGGTCCAGTCCCAGGGCACCGGCACCCCGGCCAATTCCCAATGCCCAGACGGCGTATCCTTGCCGCGGCTGACTTCGGTTGCCGCCCCCCACAGCCCTTCCGGCACGGCCCCAAACCCCGGCCATCGCGGCACCTCGAGGCCAGCCGCACCGCCGCCCCAAGGCCAAGCCGGTCCAGGTTCGGCATCCGCAAGGGACCGCTGCGCCCGACATCCGCCCGCCCCGCCGCACAGGCCTCGGCGATATGGGCCAGCGTATTTGACCCCGCGTCACCAAAGGCCGCCGCATCCGGCGCGCCACCGCAACCAACGGAGTCCAGCACGATCAGAAACGCGCGGCCCATCTCAGGCGATCCTTTTCTGGATCAGGTCCGGTTCCTTCGGAGCCACATCGCGAATGCCATAGGCCGCCTGAACCGCCACCATGGCCGCCCGCGCCGCATCTTCCGTCGCGGCATGGACCATCGCCAAGGGCACGCCTTCCCCGGTCTCCTCACCAATCCCCGCAAGGTCCGACAACCCGACCGAGGGGTTCACCTTGTCCCCTTCGCGCAAGCGCCCGCCGCCCAGCCGCACCACGGCATGGCCCAGTGCTTCGCCGTCAATCGTCGCCACGAACCCATCGGCCAGCGCCGGCACTTCCAGAACGACGGGGGCCGAGGGCAGACGGTCCGGCCAGCGTTCGACAAAGTCCGCAGGCCCGCCTTGTGCCGCAACCATCCGCCCGAAAATCTCGGCCGCAGCGCCCGATTCCAGCGCTTGGGCGATCCGGCCCTCGCCATCCTGATGGTCCGCCGCCAGCCCCGCCAGGGCCAGCGCCTCACCCCCCAGGGCCACCGTCAGGTCCCACAGGGCGGTGTTGACGGACGTGCCGGTCAGCGTCTCCATCACCTCGATCACCTCCAGCGCATTGCCCGCCGCCGTGGCCAAGGGCTGCGACATGTCGGTGATCAGGGCACTTGTCATGCAGCCCGCGCCCTGCGCAGTAGCCACCAGCGCCCGCGCAAGGGCCTCGGCCCGCTCCGGCGTCTTCATGAACGCGCCGGACCCGCATTTCACGTCCAAAACCAAAGCCTCCAGCCCCGCCGACAGCTTTTTCGACAGGATCGAGGCAGTGATCAGGTCGATGCTTTCCACCGTCCCCGACACATCGCGGATCGCGTAAAGGCGGCGGTCCGCTGGCGCAAGATCCGCCCCGGCCGCGACGATCGCGCATTTGACCCCGCCAATCTGTCGGCGCAAGGCATCCTCCGTCAGCGCCGTCCGGAACCCCGGAATAGCCTCCAGCTTGTCCAGCGTCCCCCCGGTATGGCCAAGCCCCCGGCCCGAAACCATCGGCACATAGGCCCCGCAAGCCACCAAAGCAGGCGCCAACAGCAACGAGGTGCAATCCCCGATCCCCCCGGTCGAATGCTTGTCCACCACCGGGCCGGGCAGGTCCCAGGCCAGCACCCGGCCGGTGTCGCGCATGCCGCGCGTCAAGGCCACGCGGCCTTCCTCGGACAGGCCCTTCAGCAGCACCGCCATCGCGAAAGCGCCCGCCTGCGCGTCGGTCACCACGCCCGAGGCAAGGCCCGCCGCAAACCAACGCAGATCATCCGTTGACGGGTTGCCCCCCATCCCTTATCACCGCGATGATGCTGCGGGCGTCGGTCATGTCCGGTCCATATGCGCGGCGGTGAAAACGCCGGGCAAAAGGTCGGCCACCGTTGTCACCTTCATCTTGCCATCCGTCGTGCAGAGGGTGACCGGTACATCTTGCGCCGCAAATTCCGCGATCTTCTGGCGGCAACCGCCACAGGGGGGCACCGGCTCCGGGCTGTCGGCGATCACAAGGATCTCGGCAATGCCAGTATCCCCCGCTGCAATCATTGCGGCAATCGCCCCGGCTTCGGCACAGGTGCCTTCGGGATAGGCCACGTTCTCCACATTGCAGCCGACATGCACCGCGCCACTAGTGGACCGCAACGCCGCCCCCACCTTGAACCGCGAATAGGGCGCATAGGCCCGTTCCCGCACCGCCGTCGCCGCCTGCAAAAGCGTCATGCCACTCTCCCTGACCATTTGGTCAGATTGTGCGCCCGCCGTGCCGTTTGTGCAAGCAGATCACAGCACCCGCGTCACCGGATTTCCCGGCAGCGTCACCTCCAGCAGTTCAAGGTCCGCCGTCGTGTCACTGTAGCGCGTGGCCATCCCAGGGGGGATCACGAAGGCATCGCCAGGTTCCAGCCGATAGGGGTCCTTCCCCTCGCCTTCCAGGGTCATCCCGCCCGCCATCACGAAGGTGAACAGGATATCGCCGTCATGCACCGTCCAGGGCGCCGGACCCACCGGCCGCGCCACCATGACCGAGGCAACGCCCTTGGTGTTCTGGTGAATGCTGGTATCCCGCGCCTCGAACCCCGGGATGCGGAACGGCTGGAACACCCCCTCCGCCCCGATGTCATGCACGAACCGCTGACCCTCCCATTCCCTTTCCGGGCGATAATGCCGCGTCGGCAGCACCATCTCATGGTCGATCTCGGTCACATGCTCGGCCGGGACGCCGATTTCCACCACTTGCACGCCTTCGGACTGCAGCACCTTGTGGCGGATGCCAGGGGGTTGGATGAAACAATCCCCCGCATGGATGCGCCGCACATCCCCTTGATCCTCATAAAGAACATCCACCCAACCGGCGACGCAGAAGATCAGCTGGAACCCCACCCTGTGGAAATGCACCATGTCCGGCACCGGCCCATCCGGCACGCGGATATGGCTCGCGATCATCGCGCCGCCCAGGCGCGTGGGGATCAGGTCGCGATACTCCATCCCGGCCCGGCCGATCACCCAGGGCGCCTGATCGGCCAAACGGCGGACGACAAAGGCATGTTCGGTCTTCGGCAAGACCAGGGGCGGGTTCAGCTCATCAATCTCCACCCGCGTCCCGTTCGGCGCCGTCAGCACCCGCGCGCCGCCAGCAAAACCATCGGGGTCCTCGGTCAGGATGCGGATCGTGCCGGGCGCCTCCGCCGCCCCCTTCTCGATCCGCAGCCGCAAGCCGTGGCCTGACAGCACCGCCACTTCCGGGCTGTCGGCGGGATAGATCATGTCCAGCCGCATCCCCAGTGTCTTGGTGTAAAACGGCACATCGTCCCGCAGCTCTTGCGTCGGCAGGCGCAGTTCGGCCCGCGTCTCGGCCTTCGTCCCCGTTTCCGTCATGGCATTCCCCGTGTTATGGCGGCATGGTGATCGCCAGACCGGTGATTTGCAAGCCGGGGAAGAAACCGCTTCAACCAAGGCGGCATTGGCAGGGTGAAAAGACTGGTTTAACGTTAAACCAGTTTTCCGGGAGGGGTGAATGGACGAGGCCAGGAACGACAACGCGCGGCAAGCGGCGCTGGACTATCACGAATTCCCCAAGCCCGGAAAGCTTGAGGTGCGCGCGACGAAGCCTCTTGCCAACGGCCGCGACCTGGCCCGCGCCTACAGCCCCGGCGTGGCCGAAGCCTGCCTTGAGATCAAGGCCGACCCCACCACCGCCAGCCGATACACCAGCCGCGGCAACCTTGTCGCCGTCGTCTCGAACGGCACCGCCGTCCTTGGCCTTGGCAACATCGGCGCGCTGGCCTCAAAGCCGGTGATGGAAGGGAAGGCCGTCCTCTTCAAGAAATTCGCCAACATCGACTGCTTCGATATTGAGGTGAACGAGCCCGACCCCGAGAAACTCGCCGCCATCGTCTGCGCGCTGGAACCGACCTTTGGCGCGATCAATCTTGAAGATATCAAGGCCCCCGACTGCTTCATTGTCGAACGCCTGTGCCGCGAACGGATGAAGATCCCGGTCTTCCACGATGACCAGCATGGCACCGCCATCGTCGTGGGGGCCGCCGCCACCAACGCGCTGATCGTGGCGGGCAAACGCTTTCAGGATATCAAGATCGTCTCGACCGGCGGTGGCGCGGCCGGCATCGCCTGCCTTGAAATGCTGGTGAAACTGGGCGTCCGGCGCGAAAACATCTGGCTTTGTGACCTTGAAGGCCTGGTCTACAAGGGCCGCGCCGCTCAGATGACCCCGCAGAAGGAAAACTTCGCCCAAGGCACCACCCCGGCGACCCTGGCCGAGGTAATTCAGGGCGCAGACCTCTTCCTTGGCCTCTCCGGCCCCGGTGTGTTGACCCCTGCCATGGTGCAAAGCATGGCACCGAACCCGATCATCTTCGCGCTGGCGAACCCGACCCCTGAAATCCTGCCCGACGCCGTCCGCGCCGTAGCCCCGACCGCGATCATCGCCACCGGGCGCAGCGATTTTCCCAATCAGGTCAACAACGTCCTCTGTTTCCCCTTCATCTTCCGGGGTGCCCTTGATGTCGGCGCGACCGAGATCAACGATGCGATGGAAATCGCCTGCATCGAAGGCATCGCCGCCCTCGCCCGCGCCACGACCTCGGCTGAGGCTGCCGCCGCCTACCGCGGTGAAACCCTGTCCTTCGGCCCCGATTACCTGATCCCCAAACCCTTTGACCCTCGGCTCATCGGCGTGGTGGCCAGCGCCGTCGCCAAGGCCGCGATGGAAACCGGTGTCGCCGCCCGCCCGATTGCCGACCTTGAGGCATACAAGCGCCAGCTTGACGGATCGGTGTTCAAATCCGCCCTCATCATGCGCCCGGTGTTCGAAGCTTCGAAAATGGCCACCCGCCGCATCGTCTTTGCCGAAGGCGAAGATGAACGCGTTCTCCGCGCCGCCAATGCGATGCTGGAAGAAACCACTGACCTTCCCATCCTGATCGGCCGGCCGGAGGTGGTTGAGGCGCGCTGCGAACGCTCTGGCCTGCCAATCCGGCCGGGCCGCGATTTCCATCTGGTGAACCCGGAAAACGACCACCGCTATCGCGACTATTGGGGCACCTACCATGACCTGATGTCGCGGCGCGGCGTGACGCCCGACATCGCCCGCGCCGTGATGCGGACGAACACCACCGCCATCGCCGCGATCATGGTCCACCGGGATGAGGCCGACAGCATGATCTGCGGCACCTTCGGCCAGTTCAACTGGCACCTTGGCTACGTCCGCCAGATCCTCGCGCGCGGGGGGCTGCATCCGGTTGCGGCGCTGTCGCTGATGATTTTGGAAGACGGCCCCCTCTTCATCGCCGACACGCATGTCCATTCCGAACCGACGCCGGAACAGATCATGCACACCGTGATCGGCGCTGCCCGCCACGTCCGCCGCTTTGGCCTGACTCCGAAAATCGCGCTTTGCACGCAAAGCCAGTTCGGCAACATGGAAAACGCCTCTGCCCGCCGGATGCGCGACGCGCTGGAGATGCTGGACCAGCGCGAACCCGACTTCGCCTATGAGGGCGAGATGAACCTTGATGCCGCCCTTGACCAGTCGATCCGTGACCGGTTGCTGCCCGGCTCGCGCTATGAAGGCGCGGCCAACACGCTGGTCTTCGCCTCAAGCGAAGTGGCCTCGGGCGTGCGCAACATCCTGAAGATGAAATCCGGCGGGTTGGAGGTCGGGCCGATCCTGATGGGCATGGGCAACAAGGCGCATGTGGTCACCCCCGCCATCACCGCGCGCGGCCTTCTGAACATGTCCGCCATCGCCGGGACGCCCGTCGCGCATTACGGCTGAGTCGCGCGCCGATTTCTTCGAAGAATCGGACCGGAGCCTTCAAAGGCTCCGTTGCGGAAGTTTTACGAACTCCGCCCGCGCTTTGCAAA
>JAAUPC010000124.1 GCA_012036325.1 Paracoccaceae bacterium | reverse complement strand
CCCGGCCTGCGGGCCCTGGCCGATGTCGCGCGGATGGATCACGGCCCCCACCACCTACACGCTTGGCTTCCTCCTCGGCCCCCGTGTCAATGCGGGCGGCCGGATCGGGCAGGCAGACCTTGGGGCGCGGCTTCTGGCGACGGACAACCCCAGCGAGGCGGCCGCGATGGCTGCCCGGCTTGACCAGCTGAACACCGACCGGCGTGAGATCACCGAGGCGGTCCGCATCGAAGCCCTGGCCCAGGCCGAAGCGCGGGGTCTGCAGGCCCCACTCGTTTGGGCAGCGGGGGATGGCTGGCATCCCGGCGTGGTCGGCATCGTCGCCGCCCGCCTGAAAGAGGCCGCCCAGCGCCCCTCGGTCGTGATCGGCTTTGATGGGGATGACGGCAAAGGCTCGGCCCGGTCGATCCCAGGGGTGGACCTTGGCGCCGCGATCCAGCGCCTTGCGGCCGAAGGGATGATCCTGAAAGGTGGCGGGCACAAGATGGCCGCGGGCCTGTCCCTGACCCGCGCGCAACTTGCCCCGGCAATGGACCGTCTGGCCGAGCTTCTGGCCCGGCAAGGCGCGGGAGATAGCGGGCCGCTGGATCTGCGGATAGACAGCCTCTTGACCACCTCAGCCGCCACGGTTGCCCTGATCGAACAGATCGAGGATGCCGGCCCCTTCGGTGCCGCCGCCCCCGCCCCCCGGTTCGCCTTCGCCAATTGCTCCCTCAGCACACGGCGGATCGGCGAAAGCCACCTGAAACTAACCCTGTCTGACGGCGCAGGGCCGGGTCTGGATGCGATCCTCTTCGGGCCTTCGACGGCCCGCTTGGCCCCGCGCTGGAAAACGCCGGCCATCAGCGGTTCCACCTTGCCGGTCGGCTGGAGCTGAACCACTGGAACGGCCGTACAAGGGTGCAATTGCGGGTCGAGGATGCCGCACCGGTCTGACGAGGCGGGTCGCAAGATTCCGCTTGCAGATCAGCGGCACCCGTTCTATTCACCCGCCACCGAAAGCGCGGCCCGTTCGTCTATCGGTTAGGACACCTGGTTTTCAACCAGGTAAGAGGGGTTCGACTCCCCTACGGGCTGCCACTTTTTACTGACATCGTGACTTGACACACCCTTGCAGGGCAGTGTGTCTGATCTTGCCGCGCCGCGACGGGCGCTTCGTGAAACTTTTGCATAGGTACGCCCCCCCGTGACCCTGTTCCTCCGGCTTGCTGCCCCCGCCCTTCTTGCCTTCCTGCCCTTCGCAGCCCATGCCACCAGTTGCAGCGACACGGGCGGTCAGTATGAGGCCTGGAAAGACGAAATGGCAGCCGAGGCAAAGGCAGCCGGGGTGGGCAAACGCGGGCTTGAGGCGCTGATGGCGACCTCTTATTCCAAGGCTACCATCGGTGCGGACCGCAACCAGAAAAGCTTCAAATACAGCCTCGACAAATTCCTGCAGGTGCGCGGAGCCGAGACGATCATCGCCCAGGGCCGCAGCCGCAAGGCCAAGAACGCCGAATTCTACGCCGCCCTTGAAGCCCAGTTTGGGGTGCCCGCCGGGGTGCTGATTGCGATTCACGGCATGGAAACCGCTTTTGGCGGCTTCATGGGCGACACCAACGTCGTCTCGGCCATTGCCACGCTGACCTATGACTGCCGCCGGTCCGATTTCTTCAAACCCCACCTGATCGGGGCGCTGATGCTGGTGGACCAGGGGTCAATCTCGATGCAGACCGTGGGCGCAAAGCATGGTGAGCTTGGCCATACTCAGTTCCTGCCCGGAAATGCGCTGGCTTATGGTGTGGACGGCAATGGCGACAGGACGGTGGATTTCTACAACATGACCGACGCCCTCGCCTCGACCGCCAATTTCCTGCGCCAGAAGGGCTGGCAGCCGGGCAAGGGCTATCAGGAAGGTGAGCCGAATTTCGAGGTCATCAAGCAGTGGAACGCGGCAACGGTTTATCAGCAGGCCATCGCCCTGATGGGCGCGCAGATCGACCGCTGATTGCCCCTTGCACCCGCCAGCGTCGCCCGTTACGACGCAGGAAGTGGCCCGTTCGTCTATCGGTTAGGACACCTGGTTTTCAACCAGGTAAGAGGGGTTCGACTCCCCTACGGGCTGCCACCTCTCCTCGTTCAGATCCGCCGCCACAAGCCGGCTTCGTTACAGACGATGAACGGCCATGTGACTGGCATTCCCGGCCCCGATCGGTTTGATGGGGCTACAGTTTCTCAACCCCGGATCAGCCACATGTTACGCAGCCTTGCAGCCTTGCTTTTGATGTCCTCCACGGCCCTGGCCGACACCGCCGATGGCGAGGCCTTGAAGGCGATGACTTGGGACCAGATTGTCGAGGAGGCGCGCGGCGGGACCGTGAACTGGTTCATGTGGGGCGGGGCGGACACGATCAACCGTTATGTCTCGGACCATGTGGGCGGGGTCCTGAAGCGCGACTATGACATCACGTTGAACCGCGTGGGCATTGCGGACGCGGCCGATGTGGTGAACATGGTCCTGACCGAGAAAGAGGCCGGGGTGGCCGATGCCGGTGCGGTCGATCTTATCTGGATCAACGGTGAAAACTTCCGCTCGATGAAGCAGGCCGACCTTGCCTTCTGCGGCTACACCGACCTTTTGCCGAACAACGCGCTTGTGAACTGGGACAACCCGGCCATCGCCAATGATTTCGGGGTGCCAGTGGACGGTTGCGAAGTGCCGTGGAACACGGTCCAGTTCGCCTTTGCCCATGACAGCGCCGTAGTGACTGATCCGCCGCGCGACATGGGCACGTTGCTGGCATGGATCAAAGCCAACCCCGGCCAGTTCACCTATCCCGCCCCGCCGGATTTCACCGGGTCGGTCTTCGTGCGCCATATGTTCTACCATGCGGCGGGGGGGGCGGATGCGCTTCTGGGGCCGTTCGACCAGGCGAAGTTCGACGCCGCCGCCGCCAAGACCTGGGCGATCCTGAACGAGATCGAACCTTTCCTGTGGCGCGAGGGGCAGACCTACCCGAACACCATCGCGCAGCTGAATGAGCTGTTCGCCAATGGCGAGGTGGCCTTCACCTTCAACTATGATCCGTCGCAGTTCGGGTTGGCCGTGCAAGCCGGAACCTACCCTGACACGACGCGTTCCTTCGGGCTGACCGATGGCACGATCGGCAACACCAACTACACGCTGATCCCGTTCAACTCGCCCAACAAGGCGGCGGCGATGGTGGTGCAGAACCTGCTTCTGTCGGGCGAAGAGCAATTGGAAAAGGCCAAGCCCGAGGTTTGGGGCGCCTCTCCCGCCATCGACATCGCCCGTACCGGTGCCGAGGTTCAGGCCGGTTTTGCCGCGATCGAAGGGCATCCATCGGTGGTTTCCGCCGATGAGCTTGCCAAGGCCGCGCTGCCGGAACTCCAGGCCGACTGGCTGACCGAGATCGAGGCGGGCTGGCAGGCCCAGGTCGGGAATTGAAGGGCGGGCCGCTCCTCCAGCCCTTGCAGGGCGTCTTCGCTGCGGCAGGGAAGACCGACCGCAGGGAAGGGATGAACGGCCCAAGGCGCGCCCGATGACCGGCCGGGCCCACCCGTTCTGGCTGCTGGCCCCAGCCCTTTTGGTGCTGGGGGGGCTGTTTCTGTCCGCCTTGGGCCTGACGCTGATCCGGTCCTTCCGTTACATGCCGGTCATCGGCCTGACCGAGCCTGATCTTGCCGCCTATGCGGCGGTGCTGACCTCGCCCGGGTTTCTTGCCTCGCTTGGGCTGTCGCTTTGGATTGCGGTTGCTCAACCGCGATTTCGGCGGTGATGGGGCTGGGGGCGGCGCTTTTGCTGCGGCAGACCTTTCCCGGGCGGCGGCTGATCGGGTTTTTGGTCCAGGCGAATCTGACCGTGCCGCATGTGGTGGGGGCGGTGGGCATGGCCTACCTTGTGTCGCAATCCGGTGTCTTTGCCCGGCTGGCACATGCGGCCGGGCTGATCGACACGCCTGGCCAATTCCCGGCCCTGACGCAGGACCCTTTTGCCATCGGGATCATCCTGCTTTACGTCTGGAAAGAGGTTCCCTTCATCACCCTGATCCTGTTGGCCAACCTGCAATCCATCGGCGCAGACCATGAAGCGACCGCCCGCAGTCTGGGGGCAAGCCCGTGGCAGGCCTTCCGGCATGTCACTTTGCCGATGCTGCGGCCGGGACTTCTGGCCGCCTCGGCCCTGGTCTTTGCCTTCGCCTTCGGCGCTTACGAGATTCCACTTCTTCTTGGGGCAAGCTCGCCCAAGGCACTGCCGGTTCTGGCCTGGCAAAGCTATACCAATGTCGATCTTGCCGCCCGGCCCGAGGCTGCGGCGATGGCGGTCATCATCGCCCTGATTGGCCTCGCGCTGCTGCTGGCCTATGCGCATTTCGCCCATCCGATGGCGGATCGGGGGCGCAATGGAAGGTAAGGCGCTGCGCAGCCTGGCCGGAGCGACGCTGGCCCTGTGGCTGATCCTGCCGCTGGTGCCTTTGGCCATCTGGTCGGTGGCGCATGGCTGGCGGTTTCCGGCGCTATTGCCGGAAGAATGGTCGCTGAAAGCCTGGGCCTATGCCCTGTCGCCTACATCGGGCGTCCTGCAAAGCCTTGGGGTCACCACGCTGATCGCTGCGGCGACAACGGTGCTGTCGGCCCTTCTGGCGGTTCCTGCCGGGCGGGCACTGGCCCTGTACCGCTTTCGCGGCAAGGGGATCGTGGTGCTCGTGTTGCTGGCGCCGGCCATCCTGCCGGGGATCACGGTGGCGCTGGGGCTGCACGGAATTTTCCTGCAGCTTGGGCTGACCGGCACAATTCCCGGCGTGATCCTGGCCCATCTGATCCCGGCACTGCCCTACATGACGCTGGTCATGGCCACGGTCTTTGCCCGCTTCGACACCGATGCCGAGGATCAGGCCCGCAGCCTTGGCGCGCGCCCCTGGCAGGTCTTCGTCCACGTCACCTTGCCCGCGATCCGGCCCGGACTGCTGGTGGGTGCGCTGTTTGCTTTCCTCATCTCCTGGTCGCAATATCTGCTGACCCTGTCGATCGGGGGCGGCAAGGTGCAGACGCTGCCGCTGGTCCTCTACAGTTTCGCCACGTCGGGCCGCAATGACCTGACCGGAGCCGTCGCCATGATCTATATCCTTCCAGGTCTGCTGGCACTGGCCCTGATCGCGCGGCACCTGACCGGGCGCAACCTTGCCCTTGGACCGGAGAGTGTCCGATGACGCTTGAGGTGCGCGGCCTGACCAAGACCCACCCGGGCGACACGTTGGCCACGATCCGCAATCTTGACCTGATGGTGGACAGCGGCCGGATCACCGCGCTGCTTGGCCCGTCGGGTGCGGGCAAGACCACGGTGATGAAGCTGATCGCAGGGCTTCTGACGCCAGATGGCGGGCAGATCACCCTTGCGGGACGGTCGATCCTGCCCTTGCCGCCGGAACAGCGCGGCGTGGTCATGGTGTTTCAGAACCCACTGCTTTTCCCCCATCTGACGGTGGCAGAGAACGTGGGCTTTGGCTTGCGGATGCGGGGCCTGCCCGCCAAAGAAATCCGTACCCGCGTGGCCGAGATGCTGGAGCGGACCCAGCTGACCGGCCTTGGCAGCCGCCGCCCGGCGGAACTGTCTGGCGGGCAGGCGCAGCGCGTGGCGCTGGCCCGTGCCCTGGTTCTGAAGCCCGACCTTCTGTTGCTGGATGAGCCGCTGTCCAGCCTTGACCCAACCTTGCGCGATGACATGCGCGCGCTGATCCTGACCCTGCAGCGGGAAACGGCGGTGACGACGCTGGTTGTGACCCATGACCAGACCGAAGCGGTGGTCCTGGCCGACCGGATTGCGCTTCTGCTGGAGGGGCGTGTTGCCCAGCATGGCCCACCGGATCAGATCTACCGCCAGCCCGCGTCCCTGGCAGTGGCGCGGTTCTTTGGCGGGGTGAACGTCCTGCCGGGCCGGGCGACGGCCGGGGTGTTCCAGTCCGCGATCGGCCCCATGCCCCTGCCCGCAGGCCTGCCGTCCGCCCTGACGGATGGCCCGGGGGTCCTGACCATCCGGCCCGAGGCGATTGACCTTGTCACCCCGGCGCACCCCGGGGCCCTGACCGCCCGGGTCCTGGCCTGCACCTTTCTTGGCACCCAAAGCCGGGTGGCGCTTGACCTTGGGGGCACGCCGCTGGAGGCCCTTGTTTCGCCCGACTTTGCCCAAGGTTTGACCAAAGGCCAGATGGTCGGCGTGGTTCTGCCACCATCGGCACTTTGGGTGGTTCCGGACCCGGCTTGACCGAAGGTCCGCCCGTCAGGCGGATGGCCCAAGGGTCAGCCTGCGTCGCAACCCATCAGAACGGCCTGGCTGCGCCCGGCATGTTTTGCCGCATAAAGCGCCCGGTCGGCCGCCGCGAGCACTTGGGCCGCATCCGGCGCTGCAAAGTCACTTGACCGGACAATCCCGACACTGGCCGAGACCTGGCAAGGGCTTCCCTCAAACTCCATCGGTTCACTGAGCCGACGAATGATCCGGTTGGCAATCGCCTGCAACATCTGCGGATCGGTGCGGCCGGGCAGGACGACGACAAATTCATCCCCCCCGACCCGGGCCGCGCAATCTTCAGCCCGCACCTGATCGCGCAGCACGCGACCCACGACCTCAAGCACGAAATCGCCCGCGGCATGGCCCAGCGTATCGTTCACGGCTTTGAAATAGTCGAGATCGAGGTGCAAGAGCCCGAAGGGCGCTGCGGCGCTGCACATGCGTTCCAGAAACAGATCGGCTGCTCGGCGGTTGCGCAGACCGGTCAGGGGATCGGTCAGAGCCTCTTCTTCGGCGGCGATGCGCGCGCCTTCTAGACGCATGTTCAGTCCGCGCAGTTCGCGCGTGACGGCTGCGTTGGCTTCGGCCAGATACAAGAGCTCCATCGCAAGGTCGGTGGCCGCGAAATCGCCGTCGGTCAATGTGAACTCTCGCACGGCAGCGATCAGATCGATGCCGAAGGTCAGGTTCAAAAGCATCTGCCCCCCGGGCAGCCGCCTGCCGAGACCGCGCAAGCCGACCCGCCCCCGACAGCGCGGCGCAATGCGGAAACGCTCAGCCGCGCGGTCCAGCACCTCGGCAACCGTGGAGGCCCCGCCAGGTGAACGCACGTCGAAAAGATCTTCAAACCGGGCGCCGATCACCGTTTCACCCTCCAGCACACGCAAGAGAGTGGGGCCAGCGCTCAGCACCCTGCCATCGGCATCCAGCAAAATATGCAGGGGCATGAAGCCCCCAAGCCCTGCCATGTCGACGGTGATCTCATGCCCGGTGGTCACGCCTGTCATCTGCTATGGCTCCGGCAAGGCAAGGTCAAAGCGGCGGGCCGCGCATGCGCGCTGTCAAGCACCCGGATCGTGATCTTGCCGCCAGCCTCAGGCTCAATCAGGCAAAGTGTGCCGTAGTCATCGGCCATCGCGGTCAGCATTCCGACAAGGACACGCGGTATTCCCTGCAGGCGCGACCGGCAGACCACCGTGAAATGGTCAGGGCCCAATTCCTGCAACTGGACCTCTGGCAACTCCATTTCCGGCAGGGCCAAGCGGGTGCGGCCTGGCATTTCTTCCAATGAATGGAGGAAGTCGGCAAAGCTGACGCCACCAAAGCGCAGCAGCCGACGCACCCCCTCGTGCCCGGGGTTCGTGACCAGATAGGTCCCCATGTCTTCCCACACCGTTTCTACGGGCCGCCCCAAGACATCTGCCGCGTGTTGCGCGACACGGTCCGCAAGGCCCGAATCATAGCGCAGCATCGGTTCGAAAGTCTCAGTCCTCACGCCGGACCGGCGACAAATGGCCTGCCAGACCGGCGGGCCAAACGTATCTCGCATGTAACTCTGCAAGGATCGCAGCATGAGCGCATCCATGACAGTCCCCAAACTGGCCCCATAAGGCCCCAAACCGACATCCATACGCATGCTAGCCCGCAACCGTTAACAAAGCGCCACCGGTGACCATTCCCTTTGCCTTCACCGCAAGATCATTAGGCCTGCTTCACCCGTGCCCAGCTGGTTGATCAGCGCCGGGGTCAGGGGGGGCGGGGCATCGCGCCAGGCACGCATCAGTTCGGCCGCTTCATGACTGTCGGGGTAACGCCCATCCGCCCGCAGGGCCGTGCGGGTCAGAAGGTCTCCGTCTTCGTCCAGAAAAAGGCCAAGAGCCTCGGTATAGTCCGGGCTGCGCTGCAAGAGGAGCATCGCCTCTTCCCCGGGAAGAGTGGGCAGTAGGTCGGCGACAATCATCAGGCAGCCCGGGGCGCCATCGGCCAAGGACTGATCGCATACCGTCTGCCAGTCGGCCAGAAGATAGCCGTCCGCCGCCGCCAGAAGCGTGTCGCGCGTGCCGGTCGCCGAGGCTGGTTGCAGCGGCATGGCGGCGGCAGCGCCTTCGCCGCGGCTTCGTTCGAAACGGCATCCTCGGCTGGCAAGTCATAGCCGTCCGGGTCCTTCAGCCGTGCCATCAGGGCCTCTTGTCCGGGGGCCTTGGCCATCTCTTCCAACCGGGCCAGCGCCGCCGCACCGGGGCGCCCCAGCTTCCGGCTCGAGACGCGCTTCGACGTCCCGCCGACGATCGCCCATGAGGTCCTCGCCGCGAGCATGCTGGACCCGAAGGACACCCCGCGCGGTCGACGCTGTAAGTCGAGTTAGCGCGGACGGGGCAGCCGAGCTCCATCCGGCGACCGTGGTCGGAGTAGTGACCTCAAACAGGATCGTGACAGATGCGAAGTCAAGGCCAAGGAAGGTGCTCCTATACGCATAAACACCAATGGGCCTCAGATTCGATTGCCACGACGACTCAAACAGCAAGTCGGCGGCAGCGTCGGCGCTGTCACCCACGAACGGCAGGATCGCCTGCAGAACACCCGTGGAGTCGTCGTCTGAGGACCATGCGGAGCCGCCCTCGCTTGCCCTGAGACTCCCTCCTGCCCAGATCTCCTCTCGCCTCTCGTCCCAGTAGTGAGCGCTCATACC
>JAAUPC010000123.1 GCA_012036325.1 Paracoccaceae bacterium | reverse complement strand
CTCTTGTCCACGCTGCTCGACCCGCCGCGCGAAGGGCCCCTGCGGCCCGAAATCCGTGATCGGCTTGCCGTTCTGTCCCGGCGCTAGGCCCGCAGCCCTGGGGCATGTCCCGCAGGTTTCCCGGCCCCGCCCGCTGGCAGTTTGCCGCTTTTCCTCTTAACTGGCAGACCTTCGCCATGTCAGGTGTGGGGGCAGGGGCCTATGACTTGACAGCGCCCAGGCAACCATGATGCAGGTGCCCAACCAGAAGGAGAGCGACCCGTGAAGATAGCCAACCGTGAGATAGGACCGGGTCACCCGCCGCTCGTCATCGCCGAGATCGGGATCAACCATGGCGGGAACCTGGCCGTGGCCAAGGAAATGGTCCGCCTGGCCGCTGGGGCGGGGTGTGAGATGATCAAGCACCAGACCCATATCATCGAAGATGAGATGACGGATGAGGCGAAGTCGATCTTCCCGCCCAATGCCGATGTCTCGATCTGGCATGTGATGGAAAGCTGTGCCCTGTCCCTGACCGATGAGGCAGAGCTGAAGCGATACACCGAAAGCCTGGGGATGATCTGGATTTCTACGCCCTTCAGCCGGGCGGCGGCGGATTTCCTGGAAACGCTGGACGTGCCAGCCTACAAGATCGGTTCGGGTGAGGCAGACAACCTGCCGCTGATCCGCCATATCGCCCGCAAAGGCAAGCCGGTGATCATGTCCACTGGCATGCAAACCATTGAAACCATTCGTGCTTCGGTCGACATCCTTGACAAGGCCGGCATCGAATACGCGCTGATGGAATGCACCAACCTCTATCCCAGCCCGGCCGAGATCGTCAGCTTGCGCGGCGTGACCGATCTGAAACAAGCCTTCCCCAAGGCGGTCGTCGGGTTCTCTGACCACTCCATCGGCCCAGAAATGGCCCTTGCCTCCGTGGCCCTCGGCGCCTGCATCCTGGAACGGCACTACACCGACACCCGCTATCGCAAAGGCCCCGACATCATCAACTCGATGGACCCGGCCGAACTGCGCCTGCTGATCGACCGGTCCAAGGAGATCTGGATCGCCGCGAACAACCCCAAAGAGCGCACCGCACCCGAAGAAGACGTCTACCGCTTCGCCCGTGGGTCCGTCGTCGCCGACAAGGACCTGCCCGCTGGCCATATCATCACCGAAGCCGACATCTGGGCCCGTCGCCCCGGCTCGGGCGAGATTCCGGCCTATGATTTTGACAAACTGCTGGGCAAACGCCTGACCCGCGCCGTCACCCGCAACACCAGCTGAAATGGGGGGATCTGGGGTGATCCCAGCCTGGAAACTCAGACGCGAACTCGGCCGCTTGGGGCAACAGCTCCGCGCGGTACCCGAGGCCGTCTGGGAACCCTTGGTGCAACGCCTCCATGACCGGAAACTTGCCCGGGGCTTTCCGACCCTTGACGGCGATCAGCCCCTTGGCCCCAAGGTCGCGCTGATCCTGTGCTGGCAGCCGCAGGGCCTTGCGCCCTCGTTCCACGACACGCTGCGGCATCTGGTCGACAGCGGCTATGCGCCTTTCGTGGTGTCGAACGCGCCTTTGTCGGCGGCCGACCGGCAGACCCTCAAACCGCTGATCTGGCGCGCGGTGGAACGGCCGAATTTCGGCTATGACTTCGGCGGCTACCGGGACGGGTTGATCCTCTTGCGGCATTGGGCGGTGCATCCTGACCGGCTGGTGATCCTGAACGACAGCATCTGGTTCCCGCTCTGGCCGGGCGATCTGACCCTGCAGCGGGCCGAGGCTTCGGCCTTCGATGTCGTTGGAACGATCCTGAGGCAGCGCGATGACATCATGTTCCTTGAATCCTACTTCTTCTCGATCCGTGGCCCGGTGCTTGACCACCCCGGGTTTCGCGCCTTCTGGGATGGGCTCCGGCTGACCTCGAACAAGTACAAGGTCATCCGCCGGGGGGAACGCGGCTTCGGCCTCGCGCTGCGGCAGGCAGGCATCGCCATGGGGCCGCTCTTTTCCTCCGACCAGCTCTCGCGCCTGTTTGAGACGGCGGATGAACCTGACCTGCGGCAATACCTCGCCCGCATCGCCACCGTCGACCCGGATGAGCTGGCCGAGGCCGCCGCCCTTGCCGCTGCCCCCTCCAGCCCTGACTGGGTGCAGAACGCGCGCGGCTTCGTGGTCCGCGTCCTGAAACGCGCCCAGCCCTACAGCACTTTTCCCGTAGCCGCCGCCGGGCGTCTGGGGTACCCCATGCTGAAGAAAAGCGCCGAGCCGGTGAATGTTCACTGGCGCGCCTCGTTCCTGAAGGCAGTGGACGATGGCATCTTGCCGGCCCCTTTGCCCTCGGTCCTGGCTGAGGCGCGCGAACGGACAAGAGACGCTGGATAATGCCGCTGCCGCCTGCCTGGAAAGTCAAGCGCGAATTGCTCCGGGCCAGTGAAAGGGCCAAAGGCGCCGTCTCGCACCGGGTCCTTGACCCCCTTCGCCAACGCCACCACGACCGCAATCTGCACCGCCTCCTGCGCGAAACCCCTGGCGCACGGCCGCTGACCGCCCGAGTGGCGGTCTTTGTCCTGTTCCAGCCCAAGGGCATCGCCGGTTCGACCTTCCTGACCCTTGACCACCTGACCCAGGAAGGCTGGAGCACCCTCGTCATCTCCAACGCCCCCCTCAGTGAGGCCGACCGTACCCGCCTTGCCGCCGCCAGCGGCCATGTGATCGAACGCCCGAACACTGGCTATGACTTTGGCGCCTACCGCGAAGGCTGGCGCTGGCTGCACCGCCGCGGCTTGGCACTGGACCGGCTGATCCTGATGAACGACAGCACCTGGTTCCCCCTGCGGATGAACGACACCAGCCTGAAGCGCATGGAAGCGCTGAACGCCGATCTGGCGGGGCAAATCTACAAGACCGAAAAGACCGAAGCCAAGGGACGTGACCACCTGGAATCGCACCTTCTCATGCTGAGTGGCCGTGCACTTTCCCATCCGGCAATTCAGCGTTTCTGGGCTGCCTATGTCATGACCAAGTATAAACCCCGGACCATTCTTTTCGGAGAAAAAGGTCTTTCCCAAGCCGCCATGACCGCCAATCTGTCGGTTGCCGGTCTTTTGGGTCGCGAGCAGATGGTCGATCTGCTGTCCAATCTTTCCGACGCCGACTTGCTGGAAGCCCTTGACCATCTGGCGCTTCACAACGAGCCAGCAAGATTGCAACGGACCGCTTGGAAAGGTGCTGCCTCCGTGGGTCAACCTTGGCGAGAAAGCTTTCTGGCCTGGACTTCACAAGAGCTTTCAAACTCGCGACAGCATCTGGTTTCGGCGACCTATGTAGCGTCAGCCAGCCGTTATGGCGACATGGGATTCTTGAAGAAATCCAATGAGAGACGGTTCCACCTCGCTAGGCTCGCTTTCTTGCGCGGAATCGAAGAAGGATATCTCTCCTCGATCAATACAACAGTCATGCTGGAAGTGCAGGCCAGCACCAGTAGCTGGAAACCGCAAGAACACTGGCGTCTTGATCCCGATGAGCAAATGAGACCGGTAGGATTGTAAAATGGGATTGCGGCGGATTGTCAAAAACTTGCAAAGGGAATGGGCTCTGAGTCGCGCTTCGTTTCTTGATTATGAAGGGCTTTCCGCGCTAAAGGGCCGATCGGGATGAATGATGGCATCCTTGCGCATATTTACGAAGGCATCTACGAACGCCCCGAAATCAACGGCTTGGCGCGCGTCATCCGTCCCGGTGACCGGGTCCTTGAACTCGGCTGCGGCCTTGGCATCATCACCGCACTTGCGGCGCGGGCGGCTGGTTCTGAAGGCCGGGTTCGCGCCTATGAGGCGAATGCGTCCCTTCTGGCCGATACGCTCGCCTTCTTTGCGGCCAACAAGATCACAACTGTGGATCTCGTCAACGCCGCCCTCGTGCCTGAGGCGAACCCCGCCCCGCGCCGCTTTCACCTTGCCGGGTCCTTTGCCGAAAGCTCGCTCATGGGGGCGGATGGTCGCCGCCCACAAGGCATGGTGGAGGTGCAGGCAGAATGCCTGGTGGACGTTCTCACCTCATTTCGCCCCGACGTCCTGATCTGCGACATTGAAGGTGCCGAGGCCGAGCTTTTGTCCCAGCTCCCGCCCTCAACCTTGCGTGCGGCGGTGGTGGAAATGCACCCCGACCGTTTGTCTGCTGCCGAGATCCAGTCGATCCATGCTGCGATGGCCGCGCAGGGTCTGCACCCGCAAGAGCCGGGCCCCGGGGGAACCGTGGTCTACTACGCGAAAGCTGAAGCAGCCTAGGCCCCCGTCCCTTGAGTTTCGCCCCCGGTCCCCCTACACCTGACGGGCGGCAACAAGGACCAACCCCATGCGTATTCACTCGGACCTCGCGGACACCATCGGCAACACGCCGCTTCTGAAGCTGCACCGCGCGTCCGAGCTGACCGGCTGCACCATCCTGGGCAAGGCTGAATTCATGAACCCCGGCCAATCGGTCAAGGACCGGGCGGCGCTTTACATCATCAAGGATGCCATCGCGAAGGGCCATCTGAAGCCGGGCGGCACGATCGTCGAAGGCACGGCGGGCAACACCGGGATCGGGCTGGCGCTGGTCGGCGCAAGCATGGGCTTTCGCACCGTGATCGTGATCCCCGAGACGCAAAGCCAGGAAAAGAAGGACATGCTGCGCCTTGCGGGGGCGGAACTCGTGCAGGTCCCCGCCGCGCCCTACCGCAACCCCAACAACTATGTCCGCTACTCCGGCCGTCTGGCCGAGGCGCTGGCCAAGTCTGAGCCGAACGGCGCGATCTGGGCCAACCAGTTCGACAACGTCGCCAACCGCCAGGCGCATATCGAGATGACGGGGCCTGAGATCTGGGACCAGACCGGCGGCAAGGTGGACGGCTTCATCTGCGCCGTAGGCTCAGGTGGCACGTTGGCGGGCGTCGGCATGGCGCTGCAGCCGAAGGGCGTTAAGATCGGTCTGGCCGACCCCGAAGGTGCCGCCCTCCACGCCTTTTACACCTCGGGCAAGCTGGAAAGCCCCGGCTCGTCGATCACCGAAGGCATCGGCCAGGGCCGCATCACAGCGAACCTCGAAGGCTTCACCCCCGATTTCAGCTACCGCATCCCCGATGCCGAAGCGCTGCCCATCGTCTTTGACCTTCTGCAGGACGAAGGGCTGTGCATGGGCGGCAGCACGGGCATCAACATCGCCGGGGCCATCCGCATGGCCCGCGACATGGGGCCGGGCAAGACCATCGTCACCATCCTTTGCGACTACGGCAGCCGCTACCAGTCCAAGGTCTACAACCCAACCTTCCTGCGCGAAAAGGGCCTGCCGGTGCCCGACTGGCTGGACCGCCCCGCCCGCCCGATCCCCGCGGTGTTCGAGGACGCATGATCCGCGCCCTGCGATGGCTGGTTCTGGCGCTGGCCCTGCTGGCCGCACCCCTTGCCGCGCAGATCCTGCCGGGGCCTGAGCCGTCCGCCGGGCTGGACCCCACCATCGACACCGAAACCTGAACTACGACGACTGGGAGGCGATGGCCGAACGGGCCGAGGCCGAGATTGCCAATCGCAACACCTCGACCGACCGGCTGGAGCTGATCCGCGCCCAACTCGCCCAGTGGCGCGCCGCCCTTCTGGACGCCCAAAGCGCCAATTCCGCCCGTATCACCACGCTGCGCCAGCAGCTGGAAGCCCTCGGCCCCGCCCCGGCCGAAGGCGAGACGGAGGCCGAGGAAATCTCCCGCCGCCGTCAGGAACTGGCCAGCCAACTGGTCCGCCTGCAAGCCCCCGGCATCGCCGCGGAAGAGGCCTACCGCCGCGCCAATGGCCTGATTGCTGAGATTGACCGCACCTTGCGGGACCGTCAGGCCGACCAGCTGTTGCAGCTTTGGCCCTCACCCGTGAACCCGGCCAACTGGCCCGAAGCGGCCATCGGCCTGTCCGACACGCTCCTCCGCCTTTGGGATGAGGCCGCCACCACCTGGACCGACCGCACCCGCCGGGCCGAGCTTTTCGACAACATGCCGCTGATCCTGGTGCTTCTGGTCGTGGCGCTGGCCCTTGTCGTCTACGTCCGCCGCTGGACCGAAGCCTTTGCCGAACGCCTGCTCACCGGCGCTTCGGCGCGCGGGCGCAATGTCTGGTCGCTTCTCGCCTCGACCGGGGGGGTGATCCTGCCGACCTTGGGCATGGTGGCGCTGGCCGCGGCCTTCGTCGCCAGCGGTATGCCGGGTGAGATTGGCATCCAGATCACCGCCGCCCTGCCCATGGTCGGCTTCACCATCTTCTCCGCCGCCTGGCTGGGCCGCCGCGCCTTTCCGGTGACGCAAGGCGATGATGCGGTCCTGCCCCTTCCCCCCGAACGCCGGGCCGAAGGGCGGTTCCTGGCCGTCATGATGGGCCTGGTGCTGGCCGCCGACCAGTTGCGCTTTGCCGCGATGGACGCGCAGGCTTATTCCGACGCGACGACCGCCGTGATGTCCTTCCCGATCCTCCTGACCGGCGGGCTGATCCTTCTGCGCGTGGGCCTGGTCCTGCGCCGCACGAAGGAACTGGCCGAACGCAGCTACGCCTTGCGCCTTCTGGCGCTTCTCGCGCGCGGTCTGGCGGTCATCGGCATAGCCGGGCCCGTCCTTGCCGGTTTCGGCTATGTGCAGGCCGCCGCCGCTTTGGTCTATCCGTCGATCCTGTCGCTTGGCCTGATCACCCTGCTGTTCATCCTGCAGCGGCTGATCGGCGATGCCTGGTCGATGATCCTGAAAGCCGATGAAAAGGGCCGGGACGCGCTGGTGCCGGTCCTTGCGGGCTTTGCGATGACGCTGGCCTCCCTGCCGGTTTTCGCGCTGATCTGGGGCGCCCGCGCTTCAGACCTGACGGAACTTTGGACGCGGTTTTCCGAAGGCTTCCAGATGGGGGCCACGCGGATTTCCCCGACCAATTTCATGGTTTTCGCCGTGGTCTTTGTCATCGGCTACATGCTGACGCGGCTTTTCCAGGGGGCCTTGCGCACCTCGATCCTGCCGAAAACCAGCATGGATCAGGGCGGCCAGACCGCCCTTGTCGCCGGGATCGGCTATGTCGGGATCTTCCTTGCCGCCCTGATCGCCGTGCGGTCCGCTGGCCTTGACCTTTCGGGCCTTGCCATCGTCGCCGGTGCCCTGTCGGTCGGTATCGGTTTCGGCCTGCAGAACATCGTGTCGAACTTCATCTCCGGCATCATCCTCTTGATCGAACGCCCGGTCAGCGAAGGCGACTGGATCGAGGTTGGCGGCGTCCAAGGCCGCGTCCGCTCCATCTCCGTCCGCTCCACAAGGATCGAAACCTTCGACCGCAATGACGTCATCGTTCCAAACGCCGACCTCATCACCGGGCAGGTCACGAACTGGACGCGCTTCAACCTTTCCGGCCGTCTGATCGTGCCGGTTGGTGTTGCCTTCGGGTCTGATACCCGCAAGGTCGAACGCATTCTGCGCGAGATAGCCGAAGCGCAACCGCTGGCAATCCTGAATCCGCCTCCCTTGATCGTTCTGATGGGTTTTGGAACCGATGCCATCAACTTCGAAATCCGTCTGATCTTGCGCGATGTGAACTTCTCGCTCTCTGTGCGCAGCGAGATCAATCATCAGATCGTCCAGCGATTTCAATCGGAAGGAATTGAGATTCCGTTCGCTCAGTCGGATGTGTCCTTGCGCAATGTCGAAGAAATTGCCCAAGCGCTTGTCACATTGCAAAACGGCGCTTCAGCCACTCCAGCACCGACGACGACGGAAATCACCACGAGCCCTGATGGCGCACCTGATGGCAGCGAAAAACGGGCGGCGGCGGCTGTAGACGTACAGAAAGACGAACGATGACCGACCTTCTCTTCCGCGAGGATGCCTACCTGGCCGCGGCTGATTGCCAGATCATCGGCCACACCCCCGAAGGCGGGCTGGTGGTGGACCGGTCGGTCTTCTACGCCACCGGGGGTGGCCAGCCGGGTGACAGCGGCGTCCTCGAATGGTCGGGCGGCGTCCTGCCGATCGCGACCACCCTCAAGGTCGATGGCGGTCTTGCCCTGATCCCGGCCGAGCCTATGCCGATGCCCCCGATCGGCGCGCCCGCCCGCCAGATCCTTGACTGGGCCCGCCGCCACCGCCACATGCGGGTGCACACCGCGCTGCACCTGCTGTCGGTCGTGATCCCGCTGCCGGTGACCGGCGGCCAGATCGGGGCTGACAAGGGGCGGCTCGATTTCGACATGCCGGAACCCCCGGGTGACATGGCGGCAATCGAAGGCGTGCTGAACAGCCTCATCGCGCGTGACCTGGCCGTGACCGATGACTGGATCACCGAGGAAGAACTTTTGGCCAATCCGGGCCTCGTCAAGACCATGTCGGTCCGTCCGCCCATGGGGCAGGGCCGGGTGCGGCTGGTGCGGATCGGGGCCGGGGCCGACCAGATCGACCTGCAACCCTGCGGCGGCACCCATGTCGCCCGCACGGGCGAAATTGGCCGCGTGACGGTGTCCAAGATCGAAAACAAGGGCCGCCAGAACCGCCGGGTAACCATTGCGCTGGCAGAGTAGGGCGCTGCGGTCCTTTGTGGTCAGGCCCTTGGCACAATGGTAAACAAAGGCTGAATGCCCACGCCTAAGCCTTTGAATCATAGGCGATTACGAAATCTGTCCACCGTGGACAGAACCCGCTCACCCCGGAAGGATCAGCACCGCCCGGAAGTCATTCACATTGGTCAGCGTCGGCCCGGTCACGACCTGCCCGCCCACGGCGGCAAAGAAACTGTGGGCATCATTTCGCCGCAGCGCCGCGCCCGCATCCCACCCCGCATCCCTGGCCTTGGCAAGGGTCTCCGGCCCGACCACCGCCCCCGCCACCTCTGCCGCACCATCGACCCCATCGGTATCGCAAGCAATCGCATGGATGCCCGGCGCGCCACCCAGCGCGAAGGCCAGGGCAAGGCAAAACTCCGCATTCGGCCCGCCGACCCCATCGCCGGTGCGGGTCACCGTCAACTCTCCCCCCGACAGCAGCAGCACAGGCTTCGCCCTCGGCGCCAGCCCCGCTGCAATCTCCCGGGCTATCGCCGCCTG
>JAAUPC010000122.1 GCA_012036325.1 Paracoccaceae bacterium | reverse complement strand
GCAAACCGGGCCAGAACCGCAGGAAAGAGTAGAATTGCAGCAAGAATCCGCTCAGATCGTGGCATTGCAGGTGCTCGCCTGGCTGGCGGGGGATGATGAATTGTTACCAGCTTTTCTGAATGCAACCGGCGCGGAGTTGGGCGATCTTCGGGCTCGCGCAGGGGATGTTGACTTCCAGGGAGCGATTCTCGATTTCCTGATGATGGACGATCAGTGGGTGGTGGCCTTCTGCGACCGGCATGGCCTACCCTATACCGCACCACAGGCGGCGCGGGCGGCGCTGCCGGGTGGGGCACCCGTCCATTGGACCTGAACCCTGGGATTGCCTGCAGATGATTGACGGTCTGATTTTCGACAAGGACGGCACGCTGTTTGACTTCCGGATCAGCTGGGGGCAGTGGGCCGCGGGGTTTCTGGCCGCGGTCGCGACGGGGCCGGACCATGCGGCAGCGTTGGGCCATGCCATCGGGTTTGATGCGGCATCGCTGTCTTTTACGCCGGACAGCCCGGTGATCGCCGCCACGGCGACCGACATTGCCGCCGCTTTGGCCCCGCATCTGCCGGGCGAGACGGTCGCCCGCCTGACCGAACTGATCGACGAAACGGCTGGCGCGGCCCCCATGTCAGAAGCGGTGCCTCTGCGACCGCTCTTGGCCGCCTTGCGCGCGCGCGGGCTGAAGCTCGGCGTGGCCACCAATGACAGCGAAGCCCCGGCCCGCCAGCATCTGGCAGCCCATGGCATCACCGACTGCTTCGATTTCATCGTCGGCTACGATTCCGGCCATGGGGCGAAACCGGGCCCCGGCATGTGCCTTGCCTTTGCGGCGGCCCTGGGGCTGGACCCGGCACGGGTGGCGATGGTGGGCGACAGCCGCCATGATCTAGAGGCCGGGCGCGCGGCAGGAATGCGCACCGTCGCGGTGCTGACCGGCATCGCCAAGCAGGGTGACCTTGCCCCCCACGCCGATGTGGTGCTGCCCGACATCGGGTCTCTTCCGGACTGGTTGACCGGGCTGCAGCAGTGACTAACCCCGCTGTGCGCTGAAAACGACGCTTTTGCGTCGCTGGCAGGGTGTCCATTCCTTCGCCGCTTCCGTCATCTTCGCTTTCAGGACAACGGAGGGCGCGCGATGACCGAAGAACCAACCCGTAGAAAGCGCGCCGGTGGCCGGGCGGGGATGCAGGTTCGTGCAGGCTCGGCCGTGATCGACCAGATGCCCTGGCGGATCCCGGTCAACCCGGACCGCCCGACCGAACCCCTGGATGCTGACGGTGTGCAGCGCGTCCACAAGACCGCGATGCGGATCCTGCGCGACATCGGGATCGAGTTTCTGAACCCAGAAGCCGTGGACATCCTGCGCAAGGCGGGGTGCAAGGTAACGGGCACCAACGTCCGCATGGACGAGGATTTCGTGATGGAAATGGTGGGCCACGCGCCCGAGACCTTCACCATCACCCCGCGCAACCCGGAACGTGAGATCATCATGGGCGGCAAGCACATGGTGTTCGTGAACGTCTCCTCACCCCCGAACGCGTGGGACATGGAGCGGGGCAAACGCTCGGGCGACTTTGAGACGTTCAAGGAATTCATGAAGCTGACGCAGTATTTCAACTGCATCCACGTGGCGGGGGGCTATCCGGTGGAGCCGGTGGACATCCATGCCAGCGTGCGGCATCTGGATTGTCTTTATGAAAAGCTGACGCTGACCGACAAGGTCGTTCATGCCTATTCGCTGGGGGCGGAGCGGGTGGAAGACGTGATGGAGATGGTCCGCATCGCGGGCGGCCTGTCTGAGGCGGAGTTTCAGGCGAAGCCGCGGATGTATACCAACATCAACTCAGTCAGCCCGTTGAAGCATGACTTTCCGATGCTGGACGGTGCGATGCGGATGGCGCGGCGGGGCGAGCCGGTGGTGGTCAGCGCCCTTCACGCTGGCGGGGCGATGGCGCGGTCACCATGTCGGGTGCCGTGGCGCTGTCGATTGCCGAGGCTTTGGCGGCGGTGGCCCTGTTGCAATACATCAACCCCGGCTGCCCGGTGGCGATCGGGACCTTCACGTCGAACGTTGACATGAAGTCGGGTGCGCCGGCCTTCGGCACCCCGGAATACATGCGGGCGACGCAGATGACGGGGCAGCTGGTCCGGTTCTATGGCGTGCCGATGCGGGCCTCCGGGGTTTGCGCGGCCAACGTGCCGGATGGGCAGGCGATGTGGGAGACCTCGAACAGCCTGTGGTCGGCGGTGCAGTCGGGAACGAACATGGTCTACCACGCGGCGGGCTGGCTGGAGGGTGGGCTGATCGCCAGCCCCGAAAAGTTCGTGATGGACTGCGAGGTCCTGCAGATGATCCAGCGCTACTTTGAAGAGGCGACCTTTGCCACGACCGAGGATGACCTGGCCTTCGACGCGATCAAGGAGGTCGGCCCCGGCGGGCATTACTTCGGGGTCCAGCACACCCAGGACCGCTATCAGAACGCCTTCTATGCCCCGATCTGTTCGGACTGGCGGAACTATGAGGCCTGGCAGATTGACGGGGCGGTCTGGACCCAGGAACGCGCCCACCGGATCTACAAGCAGATCCTGGCGGAGTATGAGGCCCCGGCGATGAACGGCGACCATCAGGAAGAGCTGCGCCAGTTCGTGGCCAAGCGGAAGCAGGAAGGCGGGGCGCCGACGGATTTCTGAGGCGATGTGTCCACGGTGGACAATTTGCTTATATCTTGATATATCAAATACTTGGTCTCGGACGTTAACCGTTTGTCAAGGATTGGTCGCGCTGACGGGGACGACCATTCCTTCGTCAGGAGACGGCAGGTCGCCCGCGATTTCCAGGATCAGTTTCCGCCGGACCGCCTCGACAAAGCCTTCGGTGCGGTCGGTCGCGATCACAAAGGCCCCGGGGCCGCCGATCAGGTCAGACTGATACATCTCGGCCAAAGGATCAGCTTCACCTTCGTCAAGGATGGGCAGGCCATTGATGGTGATCCCCGCCGCCAGGACCGAGGCCCGCGCTTCGGCGATGCCGGCCCCGCTGAAATTGCCAAGGCTGTCGCTGGAAAAGTCGATCACCCGGCGCAGACCGGTGATCTGGTTGCCCTCGATCAGGCGCTGACCCTCTAGAAGCGCGTTGCCAATGGCGTTGCGGCCGGTGGCAAGGCGGGGCGGCTGCAAGAGCGCCTGCGCGAAGGCGGCGGCGCTGGCCTCACCGTCGATCACTGTCCAGTCGACCACCACCACCTGATTAGCAGCCCATTCGACATAGGTGACCGCGATGGTGCCGGTCAGGTTGCTGCGGATCGCCCCCAGCACGGCCGGATCGGTGATCGCTGCGGCATAGCCCTGGCGCTGAAAGTCAATCTCACCTTGCGTGATGGAGCCGGAGGCATCGGCGAGGAGCACAAGTTCAAGGTCTACCTCCTGCGCGTGGAGGGGCAGGGCCAGACCGCAAAGAAGGATCACATACCGCATGGTCAGGAGGTAGCGGTGTGGCGCGCGGCGGCAAGGGCCGCTTGGGCGGGTTATGCCGGGCGGCGGCAGAAGGTGTCGCGCAGGACGCTGACCACCGGGGCCACTTCGGCCCGGGCCAGCTGGTAGATCACCTGCTTGCCGTGGCGGCGGGTCTGCACGACCCCTTCCGCCCGCAGGCGCATGAGTTGCTGCGAGACCTGGGCCTGCGCGCACCCCAGTGCGCTTGCGATCTGGGTCACGTTCATGTCCTGATCCAAGAGAAGGCACAGGATCTGGAGCCGCCCGGCATGCGAGAGCGATTTTAGAAGGGCAACCGCGCGGGTCGCCTGCCCTTCTGTGCCGCCGAAGCCGGGAAGCTGGTCCACCGCGCGGCCCTACTGGAACGCGGTGCCGGTCTTGATCCCCATGGCCTTGAAGGCCATGGCAGCGGGGCAGAAGCCGGTGAAGGCGGACTGGATCAGGTTCGCGCCGATGAAGACGGTGAACCAGACGAAGAGCGGCGAGACAAAGGCCGTCAGCAGGACGCTGAAAAGCACCATGACCCCGGCGAAGAGGAGGACGGCACGATCGATTGACATGGGATTATCCTTTCGTGGTTGCCTTGAGTTTTTCGATGCCAAGGGTCTTCATCGCGAGGCGTTCGTAGAACGGTTCGGACTGGCCCTTGCGCAGTTTGCGGATGAAGTATTTCTCGAATCCCGCCTTCGCGAGGTGGACCCATTTCCCCGAAGACGACCAGTTGACGTTGCGGGGCGGGATCTGGGGTTGGGCGACAAAGGCGATGCCCCCGTCGCCGAAATCGGCCAGGCAGACGGCATTCCAGGTGCCGACGCTGTCCGGGGCCTTGCCGCGCACAAGGTTGCCGATGTTGTGGGCGGTGGCGGTGACCATGGATTCAATCATGAAGCCGGTCTTCGGCACGCCGCAGGGCACCGGGGTTGGCCCCATCGGCGGGATCGCGACGCAGACGCCGACCGCGAAGATGTTGGGATAGGTCGGGTTCTGCTGGTGCTGATCCACGATGGTGAAACCGCGGGGGTTCGACAGGCCTTCGATCCCCGCGACGGGCTTGATGCCGCGAAAGGCGGGCAGCATCATGGAAAAGGCGAAGGGCAGGTCTTTTTCGGCCTTCACGGTGCCATCGTCGGCGATTTCCTCGACAATCATGTGACCCTCTTCCAAGCGCTTGATGCGGGTGGAGGTCATCCACTTGATGTGCTTGTCGCGCATCTGGGATTCGAGAAGCCCCTTGGTATCGCCGACCCCGTCAAGACCGAGGTGGCCGATGTAGGGTTCGGGGGTGACGAAGGTCATCGGTACGCGGTCCCGCACCTTGGCGCGGCGCAGGGCGGTTTCCAGGATGAAGAGGAATTCATAGGCCGGGCCGAAGCAGCTCGCCCCTTGCGCGGCACCGATGATGACCGGGCCGGGGTTGGCGACCAGACGGTCAAAGACGGCCTTCGTCGCCTCGGCATGGTCAATGTGGCAGATCGACTGGGTGTGGCCGTCGGGGCCAAGGCCGGGGATTTCGTCGAAGCCAGTTCGGGGCCGGTGGCGATGACAAGGTAGTCGTAGGTGACGGAGTCCCCGTTCACCAGCGCGATGCGGTTTTCGGTTGGGTGCAGGCGCTCGGCGGCGACGGGGATGAAGTTGATCCCCTTCTTGGCCATCGTGGGGGCCAGGTCGACGGTGATGTCCTCCCGGTCGCGCCAGCCGACGGCGATCCAGGGGTTCGAGGGGACGAAGTGATAGGTCGGCTCTTTCGTGACCACGGTGATGCGGTCTTCGGGGCGGACTTGATCTTTCAACTCGTAAGCCATGATGGCGCCGCCAAGTCCGGCGCCGAGAACGACGATATGTGCCATTTCAGTTTCCTCCTCCAAGGTTGGCATGGGTGCCGGTCATGTCCGCAACACGCGGTAGATGGCCGGGATGACGAGAACGGTCAGCAGGGTCGAGCTGAGGAGCCCGAAGAGAAGCGAGATGGCGAGGCCCTGAAAGATCGGGTCGGCCAGGATGACCACGGCCCCGATCATCGCGGCGATGGCGGTCAGAAGGATCGGCTTGAAGCGGATCGCCCCGGCCTCGATCAGAAGGTCGACGGTCACCTGCCCGGTGCTGCCGTGGCGGATGAAGTCGACCAGCAGGATGGAGTTTCGGACGATGATCCCGGCCAGCGCGATGAAGCCGATCATCGAGGTGGCCGAGAAGGGCGCGGCATAGAGCCAGTGGCCGAAGATGATGCCAAGGAAGGTCAGCGGGATTGGCGTCAGGATCACGAGGGGCAGTTTGAACGACCCGAATTGGGCGACGACAAGGATGTAGATGCCAACGAGTGCGATGCCGAAAGCGGCGCCCATGTCGCGGAAGGTGACGAAGGTCACCTCCCATTCGCCGTCCCAGAGGAGGGTGGTGACGGTCTCATCCATCGGCTGGCCGTTGAAGGCGATGACGGGCTTTTCGCCGGGTGCCCAGTCCATCTTGTCGATCTCGGCGGCTACGGCGAGCATACCGTAGAGGGGGGCCTCAAAACTGCCGGCAAGTTCAGCGGTGACCATCTCGCGCGCGGCCGTTGTGGCGGAATATCGGGAAGCTTGGAGGGTTCCTCGGTCACTTGGACCACGTCGCCCAGTTCGACCACGCCGCGCGCGCCGGGAAGGGCGTTGGCGGGGATCGGCGTGGTGAGGAAGCGTTCGTCCAGTACGCGGTCAGACTTGGGGCGCTGGATCATCAGCGGGATCGGCTGGCGACCATCTTCGCGGTGCGAATAACCCACGGTCTGGCCGCCGTTCAGAAGGGCGAGCGTGTCGAACACGTCCTGTTCCTGCACGCGGAAGAGGTCGAGGTCATCGGAGGAGATGGTGGCGCGCAACCGGCGGGGTTGGGTGCCGAAGCTGTCATCGACATCGACGATGAAGGGCACCGCCTCAAACGCCTGACGGATCTTGGTGGCGGCGGCGCGGCGGGTCTCAGCATCGGTGCCGTAAACCTCGGCCAGGAGGGTGGCCAGAACCGGGGGGCCGGGCGGGGTTCGACGACTTTGAGGCTGGTGCCTTCGGGGACTGGCAGGGCGGCAAGGCGGATGCGCAAGTCAAGGGCCACGTCGTGGCTGGCGCGGGCGCGGTCGGTCTTGGGGGTCAGGTTGATCGCAACCTCGGCCATCTGCGGCTCAGACCGCAGGTAGGAATGGCGGACGAGGCCGTTGAAGTTGAAGGGCGCGGGGGCGGCGACATAGGTCTGGACGCTGGTCACCTCTTCCAGCTGCAGGATGACGGCGCGACGTCGCGGGCGACGCGGTCGGTGGCTTCAACCGCGCTGCCTTCGGGCAGGTCGATCACGACGGAAAGTTCCGACTTGTTGTCGAAGGGGAGGAGTTTGACGGTCACGTCGCGGGTGTAAAGCGCGGTGAGAGAGCCGAAAGAGAGGGCGGCGGTGACCAGAAGGAAGGTCAGGCTGCGGGCCTTGGTTTTCAGGATGGGCCGGGCCACGCGCTCATAATTCAGGGCCAGCCAGCCGCCGTGATGGCCGCCGTGGCTGTCGTCCTTGGAGTGCTCCGTCATGTCGGTGCGGCCAGCAATGCGGACCATGAGCCAGGGGGTGATGATGACGGCGACGAAGAAGGAAAAGATCATCGCAGCCGAGGCATTGGCCGGGATCGGTGACATGTAGGGACCCATCAGGCCTGACACCGCCAGCATCGGCAACAGGGCCGCGACCACGGTCAAGGTGGCGACGATGGTGGGATTGCCAACCTCAGCCACAGCCTCAATCGCGGCCTGGATGCGGGGTTTCCTGGCGTTCATGCCCCAGTGGCGGTCGATATTCTCGATCACCACGATGGCGTCATCGACGAGGATACCGATGGAGAAGATCAGCGCGAAGAGGGAGACGCGGTTCAGGGTATAGCCCATGACCCAGGCGGCAAAGAGGGTCAGCAGGATCGTGACCGGGATGACGATGGCGACCACGAGGGATTCCCGCCAGCCGATGGCGAGGAAGACGAGCGCGATGATGGAGATGGTGGCAAGGCCGAGGTGGAAGAGAAGTTCATTGGCCTTTTCATTCGCCGTCTCACCATAGTCACGGGTGATGGTGACGGTGACGGCTTCGGGGATCAGCGTGCCGCGCAGGGCCTCAACCCGGTGAAGGACCGCTCCCGCCACGACGACGGCGTTGGCCCCTGCCCGCTTGGCAATGGCAAGCGTGACAGCGGGGCCGCCGGTGGGCTGGCCATCGGGGCCGAGGGTGAGATGCGAGACGATATGGTCCGCCGTATCCTCGACATAGCGGACGGTGGCGACGTCAGCGACATAGACCGGGCGACCATCGCGGGTGGTGAGGAGAAGCTGACCAACCTCGGCCGGGGCGGTCAGGGTTTCGCCCGCGACTAGGTCGATCATCTGGCCCTGATCGCGCAGTTTGCCGGTGTTGAGGGTGCGGTTGGCCTGGGCGACCTTGCCCGCGAGTTGCTGGAGGGTGACGCCGTAAAGGGCCAGACGGTCGGGGTCGGGTTCCACACGGATCGCGTCTTTCGCGTCGCCGACAAGGTAGGTGAGGCCGACGTCTTCGGTCTTTGCCACCTCAGTCTGCAGCAGGCGGGCGGTGCGGGTCAGGTCGTTGGCCGACAGGCCATCACCCGAAAGGGTCAGCGTCAGGATCGCCACATCATCAATGCCGCGCCCGACAATCAGGGGTTCGGGGATGCCGACGGGGATGCGGTCAAGGTTGGCGCGGACCTTGTCATGGACGCGCAGGATGGCGTCTTCGGCCGAGGTACCGACGACAAAGCGCGCGGTGACCATCGCCGCATCGTCGCGGGTCTGGGAATAGACGTGGTCGACATCGTTGATGCTTTTGACCAACACCTCCAACGGTTCGGTGACCAGCTTGACCGCGTCTTCAGCCTTCAAGCCCTGGGCCTGAATGTGGATGTCGACCATCGGCACGGAAATCTGCGGCTCTTCTTCCCGGGGCAGGGAGACGAGGGCCACAAGGCCACCGGCGAGGGCTGCCAGGATGAAAAGGGGTGTCAGGGCCGAGTTGATGAAGGCTTGGGTCAGGCGGCCCGCGATGCCGAGGGGGGTCCTAGTCATGGCTGGCCCCTGCGGTGGCGGGCACTTCGGGCAGGATGGCGTCGCCGGGGGCAAGGCCGCTAAGGACCTCAACCATCGGGGTGCCGTTCAGGGTCAGGCGTTCGCCGGGAACGATGGTGCGCAGGGACGGGCCTTCAGGCTGGACCAGCGCCACGAAATCAAGGCCCGCGCGGTGGTGAGGGCACTGGCGGGGATCAGGAGCGCCGGTCGGGTGCCGATGGGCAGCCGCACCAGAAGGCGCGCGCCGACGAAGCGGTCGGGAAGATCGGGGATCTCGACATCCGCCGTGACGCGGCCGGTTTCGATCAGCGGATAGACGCGGGACAGGGTGCCGGTCAGGGTGGCATCTTCGGCCGCGATTTCGATGGGGTCGCCGGTCACCAGGCTGGTGGCGTGGCGTTCGGGGACCGCGATGCGCAGGAAGGTACCGCCGCCGCCGATCACGGCCACAGGTTCACCGGGTTGGACCACCTCGCCGCGCGAGGCGGGGACGTCGAGGACCCGGCCCGCGACGGGGGCCAGGATGCGGCCTTCGGCGACCTGCTGGTCGATCACCTGCGCCTGGGCGTCAAGGGCGGCGATCTGGCCTGTC
>JAAUPC010000121.1 GCA_012036325.1 Paracoccaceae bacterium | reverse complement strand
GGCAAGGCGGTCACGGGTCAGCGGGACCCGTGGTCGCGCGGGGGCTGAGGGGGATGCCGGTCAGGCGGTAGGGTTCGAGACGGGCATCGTCGGTGGGCAGGATCAGCATCGGGCGGCCCCCTTGGCGGCTGGTGAGCGGAGCGCGTTCCGCGCGAAGTCCTTTTGCCTCGCCTCTGCGCGCAAGCGCGCAACCGGCAAGGGGAATGGGGGCGCTTCGCCCCCCAAACCCCCAGAGAGTATTTGGAAAAAGAGCAAGCTGCGGGTCATGGCAGGTCTTTGGTCGGCAGATCGAAGACGAGGATGCCGTCAAGGCCGCCTTCGCTGGCCGCAATAAGCGCTGCACCGGCGCGTTTGTGGTCGGGGTGGGCCTGATAGGCGGCAAGGGCATCCCAATCGGAGAAATCGACGGTGAAGCCGTGCAAGTAGCCACGCTCAATCCCTTCCGGGCTTTCGCTGCGACCGCTGTGGATGGCAAGGATGCCCGGAAGGGAAAGCGCATGGAGATCGGCGAAGATGGCGGCGATATCGGCCTCGGTCACGGTCGGGCGGGCCCTCATCAAGACAATGTGGCGGATCATGCGGGGGACCTTTCGCGGATCATGTCGGCGGCTTTTTCGGCGATCATGATGGTGGGGGCGTTGGTGTTCGATGACACCACGCGCGGCATGACCGAAGCATCGAGACGCGCAGGTTCTCGATCCCGTTGAAGCGGAGTTGCGGGTCGACGACAGCCTCCGGGTCACTGCCCATCCGGCAGGTTCCGGCGGGGTGGTGGTCGGTCTTGGAATGTTTGCAGGCGTAGTTGAAATAGTCCTGATCGGTCTGCACATCCGGCCCGGGCAGGCGTTCGGCCAGAACGTAAGGTTTCAGCGCGGGCTGACGCATCATTTCCCGCGCAAGCTTCAACCCGCGGATCGACATCTCGCGGTCATGCGGGTCTTCCCAGTAGTTCGGGTCGATCAAGGGGGCGGCCTTCGGATCGGCGCTGGCAAGGCGCACGGTGCCTCGGCTGCGGGGCCTCAGGTAGGCGGAGTTGAGGGTGACCCCGCCCTGCGGCATGGCGGCGACGCCCGCCTCGATGCCGGAGCCAAGGCCGAGGTGAAACTGGATATCGGGGCTGCGGGCGTCGGGGTCGGCGTACCAGAAGCCGCCGGTCTCGAAGAGGGAGGAGGCGACGGGGCCTTTGCGGGTGAGAAGGTATTGCAGCCCCGCCAGCGCCGACAGATGTGGTTTGGCGAAGCGGTCATAGGTGTGCGGGCCGGTGCATTCGGCGATGACGAAAAGATCAAGGTGGTCTTGCAGGTCTGACCCCACGCCGGGTTGGTCCAGGACCACAGGAATGCCAAGGCCGCGCAGATGATCCGCTGGGCCAATGCCGGACAGTTGCAACAGGCGGGGTGAGCCGATGGCGCCGGAGGACAGGATTACCTGACCCGCGCGGATCACGCCATCCGGGGTTTCGACCCCGACCGCGCAGCCCTTTTCCACCACGATCCGAAGGACTTGCGCCCCGGTTCTGACGGTCAGGTTCGGCCGACCACGCGCTGGTCCGAGATAGGCGATTGAGGTGGAAGACCGGCGGTAATTGGCTTGCGTCAGCTGGTAATAGCCGACGCCATCCTGCACCTCTCCCGTCATGTCCAAGTTGCGGGGGATGCCCATCTCGGCGGCGGCCTTGAACCAGGCCTCGCAGATCGGCAGTGGCGCGCGGGGTTGGCTGACGCCCAAGGGGCCGCCCTTGCCGTGGAAGCGGTTGTCGTGGGTGTCGTTGTCTTCGGCTTTGCGGAAATAGGGCAGGACGTCTTCATAAGACCAGCCGGGGCAGCCCAGTTGTCGCCATTCGTCATAGTCCTGCGCATTGCCGCGCGTGTAGATCTGCGCGTTGATCGACGATCCACCGCCGATTACCCGTGCCTGAGTATAGCGGATCACCATCCCGTTCATGTGGCGCTGCGGCACGGTCTGCCAGCCCCAGCTGCCGATGCCCTTGGTCATCTTCGCAAAGCCTGCGGGCAGGTGGTAGAATGGGTGGCGGTCGCGGCCCCCCGCCTCCAAGAGCAAAACGCGGGCGCTTTGGTCCTCGGACAGCCGCGCCGCAAGGACGCACCCAGCCGAGCCGCCGCCGATGATGAGGTAGTCATAGCCTTCTGCCATGGTCACAGTCTTTCAATCGAGAGGCCACCATCGACCGGGATCACCACCCCGGTGGCAAAGGCCATTTGGCCCGTGACCAAGGGCAGAACCACGCGGCCGATGTCTTCGGGCTCACCCCAGCGTCCGGCGGGGACGAGGCCACTTTCGATCCGGGCGGTGTAGCTGTCGCGGACCCCGGCTGTCATGCCAGTGGCGATGATCCCGGGGCGCAACTCAAAGACGCCGATGCCATAGGGTGCCAGCCGCAGGGCAAGGGTCTTCGCGGCCATCGAAGCGGCGGCTTTGGAAATGCAGTATTCGGCGCGTTCCGGGCTGGCCATTGTGGCGGAAACCGAGGTGACGAAGGTGATGGATCGGTAATGGTCTGCAGGGGCAGCCAGCATCGCCTTGGCCACCGCCTGCGCCAGAAAGAACCCGCCGCGCAGGTTGATGCCCATGGTCCAGTCGAAATTCTCGGGCGTGATCTCAAGCATGTCGCCGCGCAGGCGGGCAGGGACGCCCGCGTTCTGGATCAGGGCGGTGATCGGGCCTGTGGCCTCTAAAAGCGAGGGGATGCCTGCCAAATCAGACAGATCGTGTTGGATGTAGCGGGCCTTCGGGCCAAGCTCGGCAAGGGCGGTGACGACCGCCCCCGCCTCAGGCGGCTGTTCGGCGGCAAGCACAAGGTCCCAGCCTGCGGCGGCAAGGGTGCGGGCGATGCCAAGGCCGATGCCTTGCTGGCCGCCGGTGATCAGGGCCAAGGGCGCGGTCATGCGGCGGTCTTCCCGATATGGTCGCCCGCCCGCAGCGCCAAAGCGGCGATGGTCAGCGAGGGGTTGACGGCGGCTGAGGTCGGCAGGACCGAGGCATCGACGATGTAGAGGTTGTCCAGATCATGGGCGCGCAGGTTGGCATCGACGACCGAGGCCTTCGGATCATCCCCCATCCGCGCGTGCCGCATTGATGGCTTGGCTTCGACTTCGGAAACCCCCGCGACAGGACAATTGGCCAGCCCGCACGGCGCATGGCGCGGCGCAGGCGCTGCACCAGAAGGTCATGCGCCTTCACATTGGTCTTGCGCCAATCCACCACCACGCCGCCGTTCTTCCACATGACGCGAGAGTTCGGGTCCGGCAAATCCTCGGACATCGCCATGATGTGGATCGAGTGGTCCGCGATGTGCCGGGCGAGCCAAAGCGGCAGACCCGCCTCACCCGCAAGGATCGGCCCTGTGATGCGGCCCAGCATCTGGATATTGCCAAGGGGTTCGCCCTTCGGGCCGCCGGTCAGGTAGAAGTCGTTGACCTGAATGGTTTTCTCATAGACCGACCGGTTCCGCCGCAAAGGGTTCCAGGCGACCATCCCGGTCAGGTTGTGGTTCATGAAGTTGCGGCCAACCTGATCTGATCCGTTCGCAAGCCCATTCGGATGGTCCCCGTAGGCCGAGGCGAGGAGGAGCGCCGACGACATCACCGCGCCTGCACAAAGGCAGACGGTGGCGGCGGTCATCACCGTTTTCACCCCGCTCCGGTCCACCTCGACCCCCGTCACGCGGCGGCCTTCGGACAGAAGGCGCAGAACCTTGGTGCCGGTCATCAGCGTCACATTCGGGTGCTTCAACGCCTCGGCCAGACCGCAGCTTTCGGCGTCGGACTTGGCGCCGGTGGTGCAGGGAAAGGCGTCCCAGGTGGTGGGCGCGCGCTTCAGCCAGGCGTCGATATCCACGCCCAAAGGAAGGGCGCTGGGGTGCAGGCCCTGGGCGGCAAAGGCCTGGCGGAGCGCCACGATATCCGCCTCATCCGGCACCGGCGGGAAAGGGTAGGGGGCGGAATGGGGCGGCTCCGACGGGTCGCCCACAACATCGCCCCGCACGCGGTACAGCGTCTCGGCACGGGAATACCACGGCTCCAACGCGGCATAACTGATCGGCCAGCCGGGGGTCACCCCCTCGATATGGCGCAAGGGGGCGAAATCCTCGGCCCGGTAGCGCAGCAGGACCGCGCCATAGAACTTGGTATTGCCGCCGACGAAGGCATAGTTGCCGGGGTTGAAGGGCGCGCCCGCGACATCGTGCCAAACCTCATCCGGCTTGAAATGCCCAGCACCGAAGATCGCCACCGGATCGCGCGCCTCGGGGCTGTCGGGCAGGCGTTCGCCCCGTTCAAGGATCACGATCCGACGCCCGGTCGGTGCCAAAGCGGCCGCGAGGGTTGCCCCGCCCATGCCCGAGCCAATGATAAGAATGTCCGCGTCCATCAGGGGGCAATCCGTTCCTCGGTCGTGGGGTCGAAGGCCACGGCTTTCTCCATGTTCACGGCGAAATCAAAGACCTGCCCCGGGGCCACCGCAGCGTCAGCCCGCATTCGGGCGGTGATGTCCTTGCCCGACAAGGCCATGGTAACAAAGGTATCCGACCCCGCAGGTTCGGTCACCCCCACGCGGTTGGAGAGTGCCACGATATTGCCGGACTTGCGGTCCGCGCCTTCGGGATCGGTGATCGCTTCGGGCCGGATGCCCAGAAGGATCGGCTTGCCCTCCCATGCGGCAAGGTTCGGTTGGCTGAAAGCCAGATGCTTCACCGCCCCATCCGCATCGGTGATGATGGCATGCGGCACCCCACCTTGCATTACGACCGAAGAGGGCACGATGTTCATGGCAGGCGAGCCCATGAAGGTTGCCACATAGACATTCGCGGGGGTGTAATAAATCTCCTTCGGGGTGCCAAGTTGCTGGACATAACCCTTGTTCATCACCGCGATGCGGGTGGAGAGGGTCATCGCCTCGATCTGGTCGTGGGTGACATAGACGATGGTGGTGCGGAGCTTCTGGTGCAGCTTCTTGATCTCGGTCCGCATGTCGACGCGAAGCTTCGCGTCAAGGTTGGAAAGTGGCTCGTCAAAAAGGAAGACGTCGGGGTTCCTGACCAAGGCCCGGCCCATCGCGACGCGCTGGCGCTGGCCACCGGAAAGCTGGCCGGGTTTGCGGTCAAGGAGGTGGTCGATTTGCAGAAGCTTCGCCACATCGGCCAGCGCGCGGTCACGCTCGGGCTTCGGGACGCCGTGCATCTCAAGCCCGAACGTCATGTTCTGCCCGACAGTCATGTTGGGATACAAAGCATAGGATTGGAACACCATCGCGATGTTGCGCTTGGATGGATGGACGCCGTTCATCACCCGGCCCTTGATGGCAATTTCCCCGCCCGAGATGCCCTCCAACCCCGCGATCATGTTGAGAAGCGTGGATTTCCCGCAGCCCGATGGCCCGACGAGGACCAGGAATTCCCCCTCCTCAACCTCGATGTCCACCTCATGCAGGACCTGCACCGATCCGTAGGATTTGGTCACGTTGCGGATATCAAGAAAGCCCATCGGTCAGCTCCGGTCATCAGGTGTCAAGGTGGCCCCGCGCGGCGGGAGGGACGCGCGGGGCCCGTTCTTCATGTGCTCAGCGCATCACTGCGCCGCCGCGATGGCGTCGGCCAGGGCGGTTGCACCTTCGGCAGCCGCCATGTCTGAGTTGAAGAACGCAGTGATCGCATCGGTTGCGGCCCCCACCACAGCGGCATTGGCGGCATGGGTTCCGGCAAAGGTCGGCACCGCTGTGCCGCCCGCATCATTGGCGGCAAGGGCGGCGCTGGTGGCCTGGGCGCAAGGGTCCATCGCCGACAGGTCAATGTCGGTACGCGCCGGGATCGCGCCTTTGGCCAGGTTGAAGGCCACTTGCACGTCCTTGTCCATGATGGCGCTGGCCAGCACTTCCTGGCCCTTGATCAGATCGGGGTCTTCTTGCGTGAAGAGGGAAAGCGAGTTCACCAGATAGACAAACCCATCCCCCTTGGCCTTTGGCACCGGGATGCAGGCGTAGTCGTCGCCAGGGTTCTTTCCGGCATTGGTAAACTCTCCCTTGGCCCAGTCACCCATGATCTGCATCGCAGCCTCGCCCTTGATCACCATGGCCGAGGCAAGGTTCCAGTCGCGGCCGGGGAAGTTCGGGTCAACCATCCCGCGCAAAGCGGCCATCTGGGTGAAGACCGCCACCATCTCCGGCCCGCGCAGAGTGGCGTCATCCAAATCGATCAGGGCCTTGCGGTAGAAATCGGCCCCGCCGACACCCAGGGCGACGGCTTCGAACATGTAGGCCTCTTGCCAGGCCTGCCCGCCGTGGGCGAGAGGGATGATCCCGGCCTCCACGAACTTCGGTGCCAGCGCGTTCAATTCTTCCCAGGTCGTCGGATAAGCCGCGCCGATCTTGTCGAAGGCGGCTTTGCTGGCCCAGATCATGTCGGTCCGGTGGACGTTGGTCGGCACGCTGACCCAATGGCCGTCAACGCGCGTGAAATCCTTCACCGCCTGCGGCAGGGCCGCGTCCCAGCCTTGCGCCTCGGCCAAGCCGTCAACGTTGCCCAGAAGCCCCTCGGCCGCCCAGTCGGTGATCGTCTGGCCCAGCATCAGCATGGCGGCGGGCGGGTTGCCGCTGGCAATCCGGGCCTGCAGCGCGGTCTTGGCCTGATCTCCCCCGCCCCCGGCCACCGGAGCGTCGGTCCAGGTGACCCCTTCGGCCACCACCTTGTCGCGCACGGCCCCCAGGGCCGCAGCCTCACCTCCGCTGGTCCAGAAATGCATCACCTCGACCGAGGGGTCACAAAGTGCAGGGCTTGCCGTGGCAAGCAGTAGCGCGGTTATGGACAAGACCTTCATTTTCGTCTTCCTTCCTATCGTTCGCCCTTGTTGGTGTGAAAGCGGGCTTGGGTTGAACAATGACTGTCGGGCGGTTGCCGCCGCCCGGCAGTCGGCTTAGCCCTTGACCGACCCCGCCATCAGCCCGCGCACGAAGTAGCGGCCTGCGACGATGTAGACGATCAGGGTGGGAAAGGCGGCAAGGATCGCGCCCGCGAAGTGGACGTTGTATTCCTTCACGCCGGTCGAGGATTGGACGAGGTTGTTCAGCGCCACGGTCATCGGCTGCGAGGTGCCGCCAAACGAGACGCCAAAGAGGAAATCATTCCAGATATTGCTGAACTGCCAGATCACGCTGACCACCGCGATGGGGCCAGAAACCGGCAGCAGGATGCGCCAGAAGATGCGGAAGAACCCCGCCCCATCAATCATCGCCGCGCGGACAAGCTCCGTCGGGAACGACGCATAGTAATTGCGGAAATAAAGCGTGGTGAAGCCGATCCCGTAAACCACATGCACCAAGATTAGCCCCGGAACCGACCCCGCCAGCCCCAGCTTGCCCAGGACCACCGCCATCGGGATCAGCACGATCTGAAACGGGATGAAGCAGGAAAAGAGCATGAGGCCAAAGACCCAGGTATCCCCCCGGAACCGCCACTTCGTCAGCACATAACCGTTGAGGGCACCGATGATAGTGCTGATGGCAACCGCAGGAACGACCATCAGGATCGAATTGAGGAAGTAGGGCCGCAGGCCCGTCGGCTCCACCCCGATCTGCGCGGTGGACCAGGCCTGCCGCCAAGGCTCCAACGTCCAGACGCTTGGCAAGGCCATCATGTTGCCGCCGGTGATCTCGGCCAAAGGCTTCACCGAATTCACGCCCATGACGTAAAGCGGCAAAAGGTAGAAAAGCGCGAAGAGGATCAGGACCAAGTAGATGAAGGCCCGCGTGATCCGCCCGGTCGAGACGGCAGTGTCTTGGGTCACGCCGCTCATTCCTTCTTCTCCTTCAGCTCGGCGTAAAGGTAAGGGACCATTATCGCCGCGATGGTCATCAGCATGATCACAGCAGATGAGGCGCCAATGCCCATCTGGTTGCGGGTGAAGGTGTAGGAATACATGAAGGTCGCGGGCATCTCAGTCGCCCGCCCCGGGCCGCCGCCGGTCAAGGCGATGACCAGGTCATAGGACTTGATGGCAAGGTGCGACAGGATGACAAAGGCGCTCAGGAAGGCGGGGCGGAGGAGGGGGATCACGATCCGCCGGTAAAGCTGCCAGTTCGACGCCCCATCGATCTGCGCGGCCTTCAGGATCTCATTGTCGATCCCGCGCAGACCGGCCAGGAACATCGCCATCACGAAACCGCTCGTCTGCCAGACCGCGGCCAGGACGATGGTGTAAAGTGCCATGTCCGCGTCTTTGATCCAGGTGAACGTGAAGCTTTCCCAACCTGCGTTGCGCATCACCTGCTGCAACCCGATCCCGGGGTCGAGAAACCATTTCCACGCCGTCCCTGTGACGATGAAGGACAGCGCCATCGGGTAAAGGTAGATCGGCCGTAGCACGCCCTCACCCCTGATCTTCTGGTCCAGGAAAATCGCCAGCATCAACCCGATCACCGTGCAGATCACGATGTAAAGGCTCGCAAAAATCGCGATGTTGACGATCGCCGTGTTCCAGGCGGGCAGGGCGAAGAGCTTTTCGTAATTCTCGAAACCGACCCAGGTGAACTTGGGCAGCATCTTTGATCCGGTGAAGGACAGGACGATGGTGAACAGGATGAAGCCGTAGACAAAGACCATCATCGCGGCAATGGACGGTGACAGCACCAGCTTGGGGATCAAATCCTGTAGGCGGGTGCGAAAATCCGCCTGCGAGGCAGATAGCGCCATGGCTCCTCCTGATCTGCGCAGGCCGCGCAGCCTTGTTGATATGCGGGATCGAACCCAAAGCCGGGGGGGCCGGGGCGGCCGGAACGGGAAGGCGGAGGCAGGGCCCGCCGCCTTCCCGAAGGGCTTATTTTGCGCCTTCGACGGACTCGACAAGTGCCGCAGCCGCAGCGGTTGCGCATGCAGCCGCGATGCGGGAAAGGCGGGGCTTGCAGCGGATACAGCGCACATTTGAATGGCGCCTCGTGACTACATGGCCCGCGAACTTCCCCGGACTCGGCACTGGCGCCGATCGAATTCGCGAAGCGCGTCGAGGCCTGCAGCAGCGGGCGTCTCAAGATCCGCATCTACGGCGACGGCCTCAAGGCTGCCCCGTGGTGGCCGGGCGGACGATTCAACCGCGCGCTGTTGCTCGCCGAGCAAAAGCGCTATCGCGAGGCGATCCAGGAGATGAATCGCAAAGGGCTCGTCTTGGCCTACCACGACCGATCCG
>JAAUPC010000120.1 GCA_012036325.1 Paracoccaceae bacterium | reverse complement strand
CACACGGCAGAGGTAGTCATGTTCCGTCCGCTTCGCGTCCATCGGCGACCATTGGACGTTGTCGCAGAGGTTGCGGGCGTGGGTCACCGTTTCATGGATCCGCTCGGCCATCTGGTCCATGTCAAGGTTCGGGATCGCGCGGTGGAGGGGGGAGGTGCCGATGAAGGTGTGGATCCTCGGGGAGCGGGCGTGGCGCACGGCCTCCCAGCAGCGGTCGATGTCCTTGAAGTTGGCGCGGGCGAGGCCGCAGATGGTTGAGGTCTTCGCGCGCTTCGAGATTTCCGAGACAGCGGCGAAGTCGCCTTCGGAGGCGATGGGAAACCCCGCCTCGATGATGTCGACGCCCATGTCGTCCAGAAGTCCGGCGATTTCCAGCTTTTCTTCATGGGTCATGGTCGCGCCGGGGGATTGTTCACCGTCGCGCAGCGTGGTGTCGAAAATGACGACCTTGTCTTGTTGGGTCATGGGTCTGGGTCCTTGTTTCTTAGCCTGAGAGCGTTGGGCGCTTGTCACCTCTGAGCGGTCGCGCCCGGGGGCACGCTCAGAGGCGGCTAAGAAGGAGGAGGCCAAGGGAAAGCACGGGGCTGGTTGCCCCGGTGGCTGCATGGATATGGCGATCCTTGGTCATGGGGCGTGATCATACGGGGGAAATCGGCGAAGGGAAGGGGGTTTATCTTGAAAGGGGTGCCGTCCTTGGGGGCATCGAGCCCCCTCGGACGGCGCTGCCGGGGGATGGGTCTGATGCGGCGGGGAAACGGGCGGGCAGGTTGCGGAGCCTCCGGCGGGAGTATTTGGCAAAAGAGCAAGCCCATGGTCGTGGTGGTCTGGCGGTCTATCTGAGGGGCGACAGAACAGGTGGGGTTGGGATGCGGTCTTTGGTGGTTGGGGCGTCGGGCGGAATTGGCGCGGCGCTGGTGTCGGCGCTGGCCCTCCGCGGTGAGGTGGTGGGGTTGTCGCGGCGGGGCGACGGGCTGGATGTGACGGATGAGGCCTCGGTCGCAGCGGCGCTGGGGCGGCTGGAAGGGGTATTCGATCTGGTGGTGGTGGCCACTGGGGCGCTGGTGATCGGCGGGGTCGGACCGGAGAAGTCGCTGCGCGCGGTCTCGGCGGAAGGGCTGGCGGCGCAGTTTGCGCTGAATGCGATTGGTCCGGCCTTGGTGATAAAGCATGGCTTGCGGCTTCTGCCGCGCGACCGAGTTGCGAAGATGGCGGTGCTGTCCGCGCGGGTGGGGTCGATCGGGGACAACAGCTTGGGCGGTTGGTATGGCTATCGCGCGGCGAAGGCGGCGTCGAACCAGCTCTTGCGGACGGCGAGTGTCGAGGCGACGCGGACGCATCCGCAGTCGGTGCTGGTGGCCATGCATCCCGGGACGGTGGAGACCGCATTTGCGCCTGCGCAACGGGCAGGGCATCCGGCGATGCCACCGGCTGAGGCGGCGGGGCATCTGTTGGCCGTGCTGGACGGTCTCGGCCCGGCGGATACGGGCGGGTTCTACGACTGGCAGGGCAAGGTCGTGCCATGGTGAGGCTGGTTCTGGTGCTGGGCGACCAGCTGACGCGGTCGGTCGCTGCGCTGAAGGCCGCTGACAAGGCGCGCGATGTGGTGGTGATGGCTGAGGTGATGGGTGAGGGCACCTCTGTGCCTCATCATCCGCAGAAGATTGCGCTGATCCTGTCCGCCATGCGGAAGTTTGCGTCTGCCTTGGAAGCCGAGGGATGGCGGGTCGCCTACACTCGGCTGGACGATCCGGAAAATACGCAGACCATTTCAGGGGAGTTGCTGCGGCGAGCCTCGGAATTTGGCGCGTCGGGGGTGCTGGCCACGAAACCTGGTGAGTGGCGGGTCCTGCGGGATTTGGAAGACCTACCGCTGCCGGTGACCGTGCTGGAAGATGACCGCTTCATCGCCAGCGAGGCCGAGTTCGCGGCCTGGGCGGACGGCCGGAAGCAGCTGCGGATGGAGTGGTTCTACCGCGACATGCGGCGGAAGACCGGGCTGATGATGGAGGGTGACAAACCTTCGGGCGGACAGTGGAACTTTGACCACGACAACCGGAAACCGGCGAAGGCCGATCTCCTCCGCCCTCGGCCGCGGGACTTTGCCCCCGATCCGGTGGTGGAAGAGGTGCTAAGGCTGGTCGAGGCGCGTTTCCCCCATTTCGGGCGGTTGCGCCCGTTTCGCTGGGCGACCGACCGGGCAGGGGCCTTGCAGGCGCTGGCGGAGTTTGTGGCGGATCGCCTGCCCCGCTTTGGCGAGGAGCAGGACGCGATGCTGGAGGGGGAGGTGTTCCTCAGCCATGCGGTGATCTCTCCCTATCTGAACCTAGGCTTGTTGGGCCAGCTGGAAGTGTGCCGGGCGGTGGAGGATGCCTGGAAGGCGGGTCGCGTGCCGATCCAGGCGGCGGAGGGGTTCATCCGGCAGGTGATCGGCTGGCGGGAATTCGTGCGGGGCATCTGGGCGCTGGAGGGGCCGGGGTATCTGGATCGGAACGCGCTGGGCCATTCCCGCGCGCTGCCGCCGGTCTATTGGGGCGGGGAGACGCGGATGGCCTGCATGAAGGCGGCGGTGGGGCAGACCCAGGGTCTGGCCTATGCCCACCACATCCAGCGGCTGATGGTGACGGGGAACTTTGCCCTGCTGGCAGGGGTGGACCCGGCAGAGGTGCATGAATGGTATCTGTCGGTCTACATCGACGCCTTCGAATGGGTCGAGGCGCCGAATGTGATCGGGATGAGCCAGTTTGCCGATGGGGGGGTGCTGGGGTCGAAACCCTATGTTTCGAGTGGGGCCTATATTGACCGGATGTCGGACCACTGCGGGGGGTGCGCCTACAAGGTGAAGGTGAAGGTGGGCGAGGGGGCTTGTCCGTTCAACCTTCTCTACTGGCACTTCCTGGACCGGCACCGGGAAAAGTTCCGGTCGAACCCGCGGATGGGGCAGATGTACCGGGTCTGGGATGGGATGGAGGCGGGCCACCGGGAGGCGGTTCTGGCGGGGGCCGCACAGGTGCTGGAACGGCTGGATCGGGGGGAAGTGGTGTAAGTGTCCACGGTGGACAAAATGAGGATTGCAAGCGAAATCAATGTGTTGTCTGCGGGCGTTAGGATGGTGTTAACTTTTGCGATCTGCGGGGATTTTGCCTTTGGACGGAGCCCCCCCACCCCTCGCCCTCCCCCTCACGGAGGGGGGAGGGGAGGCGCTAAACCCGGTTGGGTCGTGAGGGGTTTGGGCGGGGGGCAGCCGGGGTGAACCCCGACCTACAGGTCAAGAGCGCGCTGGCGGGTGGTGTCCTCTTCCCGCGTGGCGCGTTTGAAGGCGTCGTCGCGGCGGGCGGGTAGCTGGACCGCGCGTTCCCGAAGGTGCAAAGCCTGTTCGACGGTGACGATCTGCAGGCGGGGGGACCGGGGCGAAGCCGGGCTCTTCATGAAGGCCCGCGCTGGCGGCTTCGGTGATCATGGGTTTGGTGGGCTCGGTCCGGGTGAGGAACACGCCGACCCCTGTCGAACTTGCACTTGTCGATCTATCGCGGCCCATATACGCTGATGCAGCATGCGGAGACTACCAGATGTTGAGTGACCGCCTTCCAACTTTTGTGCGCGAAAACTATGAATTCCATGAGTGGAAGCATGCGAGTGCAATCCTTTCGCAAGATTTTCCAGATGAATGGGCTGACCTTCTAGCCTTGTTGGAAGATTTGCGGCTGAAAAAGTCATGGATCGCCATTGGCGGTGGCAACAAGACGAAACTTGCGACTTACATTGACGATTTTCTTGCTGCGCGGGGCTGGATCGAAAAACAGTTTCAAACCGCAATCGAGGTTGATGGCCATCGGCTCGACTCACCGACTCACAAGGTGGACTGCTTCAAGAACGGCATCGCGCTGGAGATCGAGTGGAACAACAAGGACCCATTTTTCGACCGGGACCTGAACAACTTTCGGCTTCTTTTCGACCTTCGTGCAGTGAGTGTTGGAGTAATTTTGACCCGATCTGATGAGCTTCAAGACATTTTTAAGGAACTCGGTCGAGGCTCATCTTACGGAATGTCGACGACTCATATGTCGAAGCTGCTTCCCAGAATTGAGGGCGGCGGTGGCGCGGGTTGCCCCCTTTTGGTCTTTGGGATCAAGAAGTCACTCTATGTGGAGGATGCGGAATGATGAGTGCTGCTGATGACCTGCTTTTGAAAGCGGGCTCAACAAAATTTCGCACCGTCCTAGCTGATCCTCCATGGCAGTTTCAGAACCGCACGGGGAAAATGGCACCGGAGCACAAGAGGTTGTCGCGCTATCCGACAATGACCCTTCGCGACATTTGCGATTTGCCGGTTCAGGCGATCGTTGCTGACACCGCTCACTTGTATCTGTGGGTCCCGAACGCGCTTTTGCCGGAGGGTTTGAAGGTCATGGAGCACTGGGGGTTTTCGTACAAAAGCAACATCATCTGGTACAAGGTGCGCAAAGACGGTGGGCCGGATCGTCGAGGAGTCGGCTTTTACTTTCGCAATGTGACGGAAGTCTTGCTGTTTGGCGTGCGTGGCAAGAATGCCCGGACTCTTCAGCTTGGACGCACACAGGAAAACATCATTTCCACCCAGAAACGGGAGCATAGCCGGAAGCCAGATGAGCAGTACGCTCTGATTGAGGGCTGCAGCAACGGGCCGCGCCTTGAGATGTTCGCGCGCGGACCAAGGGTCGGCTGGACAGTCTGGGGCAATCAGGCTGATGAATATGTGCCGACTTGGGATACTTATGCAAATCACTCACAAGCTGAGGTCATCCCTCTGAAACCGCGCAAGGCTGTTTGATACAGGTCCAAAGTTCACCTCAAGCGCTGTCGTTCCAATGCCAGGTGTCGTCAAATGCCTCGATCTGCGCGGCTGACCCCGACCCATCGGGGGCCTTGAAGAGGACGTTGTAGCCTGCGTTCGAGTTGAAGGGCGGGTCGAGGTAGATGAGGTCTACGCTTTCATCCCGGATGCTGTCGCGCAGCACGGTCAGGTTGTCGCCGTAGTGCAGGTGGTTCGGCATGCGGGGCCCCTTGCGCGCTGTTGCGGGAATCCTATCCGGCAGGGTGGGTTAAGGGCAAGTTAAGGCTTGGTGGGGGAGGGGAGAATTGACCCCCTGCTCCCTCAAGGGGGAGGGCGGCGCTTTGGATCGGGGGGAAGAGTCGGGGCAGGCCCCGACCTACGGGGACGCTGCATCGACTGGGGCGTCAACAGCGGGAACTTCTGCCCCCTCCTCTGCCACTGGTGGGGCTGTCAGGATGCCGTTTTGCCAGATGCCCTCGGCCACCTCACCGCTTGCGTAGGTCAGTTTGCCTTGCCCTTCGCGCCGGCCAGCCTTGAAGGTGCCGACGTAGATATCGCCCGAAGGGTAGGAGGCCACGCCCTCGCCCTCGATCTGGCCGGCGATCCATTGGCCGGTGTAGCGAAAGCCGTCGGGCTGGGTGAACTCGCCGTCGCCGTTCCGGAGGCCCGCTTTGAAGCCGCCCTTGTAAAGGCTGCCATCGGGGTAGACCGCCGCGCCGATGCCTTCGCGCTGGCCGTCAAGCCAGTCGCCTTCATAGCGGTAGCCGTCGGGGTGGGTCATCGTACCGGTGCCGTGGGGTTGGGCGTTGCGGAAGGCGCCTTCATACACCCGGCCATCGGCGTAGGCGGCGCGACCCTGGCCGGTGATCTGGCCTGCGGCCCATACGCCCTGGTAGGTGGAGCCGTCGGGATAGGTGATCGCCCCGGTGCCGTTCGGCTGGTCGCCGCGCATGGCGCCCACATAGACCGCGCCATCGGGATAGGTGATGGAGCCCGTCCCCTCCATCCGGCCTTCGACCCAGGAGCCTTCGTATTTGAAGCCATCCGGCGTGGTGAAGGTGCCGGTGCCATGGCGGCGGTCCTTGAGCCAACCGCCGTCATAGATATCGCCATTCGCATGGGCCAGGCGGCCCTGGCCTTCGCGCTGGCCGTTGACGAAAGCGCCCACGTAGACATCGCCATTCGGCTGGGTCAGGCTGCCGGTGCCGTTGATCTGACCATCGGCCCAGTCGCCGTCATAGATCATCCCGTCCGGCATGGTCAGGCGGCCTTGCCCCGCGCGCTGGCCCCGGACGAGGGTGCCGTCATAGGTGGCCCCATCGGGGTAGGTGATCTTGCCGATGCCCTCCTTGGCGCCCAGCACCCATTGGCCTTCGTAGGTATAGCCCGAGGGGTTGGTCAGCTTGCCCCGGCCATTGTGGACGCCGTTGGTGAAGCTGCCCTGGTAGACCGAGCCGTTGGCATAGCGCGCGGTGCCCTGGCCGGTCATCTGGCCCTGGACCCAAGTGCCTTCGTAGGTGCGGCCGTCGGGGGCGGTGATCTTGCCGGTGCCATCGGGCTGGCCGTTCAGGAAGGCGCCTTCGTAGACCGAGCCGTTGGGATAGCGGGCGGTGCCTTGGCCGGTAATCTCGCCCTCGATCCAGTCGCCGGAGTATTCAAAGCCGGAGGGCAGGCGGTAGGTGCCGGTCCCGTGCTGGCGGCCGTCCTTGAAGGTGCCTTCGTAGACCGAGCCGTCACTGTATTGCTTGGTCACGACCTCACCGTCCTGAGCCAGGGCAGCGGGGGTGGCGGCAAGGAGGAGCAGCAAGGCAAGGCGGCGCATGGGCGATTCCCGCAAAAGGGTCAGGCTGGGAAGGTAAGGGGGCGGCGGGGGTGTGACAAGCTGTGCCTCGGAAGTGGGTCTGCGGCGGGGTGGGTTTCCCTTGGGCGGCAACCTGCTAGAACAAGCCCATGTGATGGGGGACCCCGATGACCGACACGTTCCGTCTGATGCTGGCGCAGTTGAACCCGACCGTGGGGGACATTGCCGGGAACATGGCCAAAGCGCGTGAGGCCTGGGGGAAGGCCCGCGCGGCGGGGGCCGACATGCTGGCCCTGACCGAGATGTTCGTGACCGGATACCAGACGCAGGACCTGATCCTGAAGCCCGCCTTCGTGAAAGCGGCACTTGCGGCGGTTGAGGGGTTGGCGGCGGATTGTGCCGATGGCCCGGCTTTGGGCATTGGCGGGCCGGTTCTGGCGGGGGGGCGACTTTACAACGGGTATTTCGTGCTGCAGGGCGGCAAGATCAGCGCCCGGGTGCTGAAGCACCATCTGCCGAATGACGCGGTGTTTGACGAAAAGCGGGTCTTCGCCTCGGCCGATGTGCATGGGCCTTATGTGGTGAACGGGGTCAGGATCGGCACGCCGATCTGTGAGGATGCCTGGCATTCGGACGTGGCGGAAACGCTGGCCGAGACGGGGGCGGAGATTTTGCTGATCCCCAACGGCTCGCCCTATCATCGGGGCAAGCCGAACCTGCGGCTGAACCTGATGGTGAGCCGGGTGGTGGAGACAGGGCTGCCGCTGGTCTACCTGAATATGGTCGGCGGGCAGGATGATCAGGTGTTTGACGGCTCCAGCATGGTGCTGAACCCCGGCGGGCGGCTGGCGGCGCAACTGCCGCAGTTTGATGAGACGCTGGTGATGGTCACCTTCCGGCGGGGCGCGACAGGGTGGGAGGCGGATCAGGGCGAGATTGCCGAGATCCCACCGATTGGCGAGGCGGATTACCGGGCCTGCGTGCTCGCCTTGGGCGATTACATGCGGAAGACTGGGTTCAAGAAGGCCTTGCTGGGACTGTCAGGGGGGATCGATTCCGCCATCGTCGCGGCGATGGCGGTGGATGCCCTGGGGCTAGAGAATGTGCGCTGCGTGATGCTGCCGAGCGAGTTCACCAGCCAGCAATCGCTTGATTTGGCAACGGCGGCGGCGAAGGCGCTGGGGTGTCGGTATGACACGGTGCCGATCACCGGCGCGCAAGGGGCGGTGGGCGATGCGCTAGCGCCGCTGTTTGCAGGGACCGAACCCGGGATTACCGAAGAAAACATCCAGTCCCGTCTGCGCGGCGTGATGCTGATGGCCCTGTCAAACAAGTTCGGCGAGATGCTGCTGACCACCGGCAACAAGTCGGAAATGGCGGTGGGCTACTGCACGATCTATGGTGACATGAACGGCGGCTACAACCCGGTGAAGGACATGTACAAGACCCGCATGTTCCAGACCGCGCGCTGGCGCAATGAAAACCACCGGGCGTGGATGAAGGGTCCTGCGGGCGAGGTGATCCCCGAGGCCATTATCGACCGGCCTCCGTCGGCGGAACTCCGCGCTAACCAGCGTGACGACGACAGCCTGCCGCCCTATGAAGTGCTGGACGCGATCCTGGAATGCCTTGTGGAAAAGGAAATGGCGGTCGCGGATATCGTGGCCATGGGCTTTGAGCTGGCCACGGTGAAGCGGGTCGAGCACCTGCTTTATCTGGCCGAATACAAGCGTTTTCAGTCGGCCCCGGGCGTGCGGCTGACGCAGAAGGCCTTCTGGCTGGACCGACGTTACCCCATCGTCAACCGTTGGCGCGATGGTGGGTAGGGTGGGCAGATTGCCCACCCTACGCATGCTGCGCCTTGTCATCGACCCGTCACCACGATTGCGTTAACCTTTGGCGCATCGGGATGGGGAGGGATGACATGATCCGATTGGCAAGCCTTCTGGCGCTGTGCGCAGGCCCGGCTGGGGCGGAAACCCTGCGGGTGATGAGTTACAACATCTGGGGCGGTGGCGCGAACGAAGGCAAGGGCATCGAGGAGACCGTCGCCGCGATCCGGGCGGCAGGCGCGGATGTGGTGGGCCTGCAGGAAACCCGGCTGGAAAGCGACCCCTGCACGGCCGAGGCCTGCCCGGCAGTGGGTGACAGCGCCGCCCCGGCGATTGCGGCGGCCTTGGGCTGGTATGTGCATGACCAGACGGCGGAAAACCCGGCGCTTTGGGCAAATGCGGTGATCTCGCGCTATCCTTTGGGGGCACCGTCGCCGAACGATCTGGGGGTGCCGCTGGATGTGAATGGCAGGACAGTCTGGATCTTCAACATCCATCTGGATGATGAGCCCTATCAGCCCTACCAGCTTTTGGGCATCGAATATGGCCCGGCGCCCTTCATCACCACCGAAGCCGAGGCGGTGCGTTTTGCGACCGAGACCCGTGGCCCGGCGATGGATCTGTTGGCCTGGGATATGGCGCTGGCAAATGACGCAGCGGCGGTGTTCGTGACCGGGGATTTCAACGAACCCTCGCTGCAGGACTGGACGCCCGAGGCGGTGGCGGCGGGGCAGCATCCGGTGGCGGTGC
>JAAUPC010000119.1 GCA_012036325.1 Paracoccaceae bacterium | reverse complement strand
CCGACACCGGCTTGCCCTTTGACGTGGCCCGCGCCTCTTGCACGGTGGCGCCGGTCGCATCGGCGGGCGTGCCTGCGGCAGGCTTCGGCTCGGACGCCTTGGCCTTTGCAGGCTTTATCGCTGCAGGCTTGCCCAGCCAAGGCATTGTCAGGGGCACTTCGGTGCCGTCGATCCGCTTCACGGTATCGCCGATATCCACCGCCGCTTGCGCGCTGGCGTTATACTTCGGGCGGCCCGCCGCGTAGTCCGCCAAAGACGTCAGCCCCCCCGCCGGTTCCGCCGCATAACGGCCCGCCTGCGGCCCGGGAACGGGAACCTCCCCTTTCGAGAACCGCGCGATCAGATCGCGCAGCATCTGCGGGGTCAGGTCCTCATAGTAATCCTTGCCGATCTGGGCCATCGGCGCATTGGCGCAGGCGCCCATACATTCGACCTCTTCCCAGCTGAATTTCCCATCGCCCGAAAGGGTGTGCGGCTGCTTGGCGATCAGCTCTTTTGCCACGGCCACCAGATCCTCGGCCCCGCAGATCATGCAGCTGGTCGTGCCGCAAATCTGGATATGCGCGACGGACCCCACAGGTTGCAGCTGGAACATGAAGTAGAACGTCGCCACTTCCAGCGCGCGGATATAGGCCATGCCCAGCATCTGCGCCACATGTTCGATGGCGGGGCGGGAAAGCCACCCCTCCTGCTCCTGCGCGCGCCACAGAAGCGGGATGATGGCACTGGCCTGACGCCCCTCAGGGTATTTGGAGATCTGACCCTTGGCCCAAGCCTCATTCGCCGGAGTGAACGCGAAGGACGCGGGTTGGTCTTTGTGAAGGCGACGCAGCATCAGGAGCAGTCCTTGTGGTTCAGGCGGAACTGGAACGTGGCGTCGTCCATCGTGATGTCACCACGGGCTTCCAGCACGGCAACCGCCTTCGAAAATTCAAGCAGGTCAAGACCAGCGGCCTGTTCGGCCTTGGCACCTTCGCGTTCCGGATCGATCACACAATCCATCGCGAGAAACACCTCGACCACCCGGTCGACATGCGCCCTCGGAGCGGTCTGGGTCAGGGCCGGGGCTGCGGCAAGGGCCAGCCCGACGGTCAGGCAAGAAGCCTGCACGCGGGTCATGGGCAAATCTCCGGCGCAAGGGTCATCGTCTCAGTCTCGTCCGAAAAGATGGCCTGACCAGCCTCCTCCAGATCCGAGGTCACCGCGATGAAAAGGGGCTGGTCGATTCCAAGCGGCGGCATCAGCCGTTCGGCCCCCGCTTCGTCAATGGTACAGCCGTTGGCGGCAATCGTGGCGATGATCAAGGCCTTCTGCTCTTCAGTATACTCCTGCGCCAGCGCCGGGGCGGCCAGCAGGACAAGCAACAAAGCAGGGGAAAGAACACGCACTCTAAGCCCCCGACATGATTGAGGCCAGCATCATCGGAAGCGCCGCCGGCTGTGACGATATCAATGCCAGCATCGCCAGCACACCAAGTCCAACCAAAGGGGACGCCGCAATCACCGGTCGATCTCCCCGAAGACGACATCCATCGTGCCAATGATGGCGCTGACGTCGGCCAGTTGGTGGCCCTTGCAGATATAGTCCATCGATTGCAGGTGCAGGAACCCAGGGGCGCGGATCTTGGCGCGGTAGGGTTTGTTGGTGCCATCCGCCACCAGATAAACGCCAAACTCACCCTTCGGCGCCTCGACCGCCGCGTAAACCTCACCCGAAGGGACGTGGAAGCCTTCGGTGTAAAGCTTGAAGTGGTGGATCAGCGCCTCCATCGAGGTTTTCATCTCACCGCGTTTCGGCGGGGTGATCTTGCCGCGCGCCAGCACGTCACCCTTTTCGACCCGCAGTTTCGCGCAGGCCTGGCGGATGATCTTGGTTGACTCGCGCATTTCGGCCATGCGGCACAGGTAGCGGTCATAGCAGTCGCCGTTCTTGCCGACGGGGATCTGGAAATCGAACTCGTCATAGCATTCATAGGGCTGGGCGCGGCGCAGGTCCCAGGCAAGGCCGGAACCCCGCACCATAACGCCGGAATAGCCCCATTCTGGATATCGGCTTCGGTGACGATGCCGATATCGGCGTTGCGCTGCTTGAAGATGCGGTTTTCGGTCAGAAGGCCGTCGATATCGTCCAGAAGCTTCGGGAAGGCCACGGCCCAGGCATCAATGTCTTCCACCAGCGCGTCGGGCAGGTCCACATGCACGCCGCCGGGCCGGAAATAGGCCGCGTGCAGCCGCGCGCCGCAGGCCCGCTCATAGAACACCATCAGCTTTTCGCGTTCCTCAAACCCCCACAAGGGCGGGGTCAGCGCGCCCACGTCCATCGCTTGGGTGGTCACGTTCAGAAGGTGGCTAAGGATGCGGCCAATCTCGGAATACAAAACCCGGATCAGGCTGGCCCGACGCGGAACAACGGTGCCGGTCAACCGCTCAATCGCCAGACACCAGGCATGTTCCTGGTTCATCGGGGCCACATAATCCAGCCGGTCGAAATAGGGCAAGTTCTGCAGATAGGTCCGGCTTTCCATCAGCTTTTCGGTGCCACGGTGGAGAAGCCCGATATGCGGGTCGCAGCGTTCGACAATCTCGCCGTCCAGCTCCAGCACCAGCCGCAGCACGCCATGCGCGGCCGGATGCTGCGGCCCGAAGTTGATGTTGAAGTTGCGAATGCGCTGCTCGCCCGTTTCAAAATCGGTGGAGCCGTCGTCATAGGTGTTCACACGGATATCGCCGTCCATCAGACTGCTCCCCTATGCTCGCGGGCCATTTACTTGGCCTCCGCTTTCTGGTCACCGGGAAGGATGTATTCCGCACCCTCCCAGGGGCTCATGAAATCGAACTGACGGTATTCCTGCACCAGGTTCACCGGCTCATAGACCACCCGCTTCAGGGCCTCATCATAACGGACCTCGGTATAGCCCGTGGTCGGGAAGTCCTTGCGCAAAGGGTAACCGCGAAACCCATAATCGGTCAGGATCCGCCGCAGGTCGGGGTGGCCCGAGAAGAGAATGCCGAACATATCGAACACCTCACGCTCAAACCAGTTGGCGCTGGGGTGCAGATCGACGAGCGAGGGGACCATCTCCTCCTCCTCGATCGCGACTTTCAGGCGGATGCGGTGGTTCCGGTACATCGACAGGAAGTGATAGACCACATCAAACCGCTGGCTGCGTTCGGGGTGGTCAATGGCGGTGATGTCCACCAGCGTGGAAAACCGACATGCCGGATCTTCCCGCAGGAATTCCACCAGATCTTTCAGGTTGGCCAGGTTGACGACCAACGTCAGATCGCCAAAGGCCACGGCGTATGATTGCACCGCGTCTGACTGCTTGAGGCTGATCAGGGCAGCCAGTTCCTGCAAAGCGTCGCTCATGGCTTACCTCACCAACGTGCCGGTGCGCCGGATTTTCCGCTGCAACTGCAAAATGCCATACAGCAGCGCCTCGGCCGTGGGCGGGCAGCCGGGCACGTAGATGTCCACGGGGACGATCCGGTCACAGCCGCGCACCACGCTGTAGGAATAGTGATAATACCCCCCGCCATTGGCGCAGGACCCCATGGAGATCACATAGCGCGGTTCCGGCATCTGGTCGTAAACCTTGCGCAGCGCCGGGGCCATCTTGTTGGTCAGGGTACCCGCAACGATCATCAGGTCCGACTGGCGCGGCGAGGCGCGGGGCGCGGTGCCGAAGCGTTCCAGGTCATAACGCGGCATCGAGGTGTGCATCATCTCGACCGCGCAGCAGGCCAGACCGAAGGTCATCCAGTGCAAGCTGCCAATGCGCGCCCAGTTGATGATGTCCTCGGTCGAGGTGAGGAGGAACCCCTTGTCCTGCAGATCGCGGTTCAGCGCCTGCACCGTGGTGTCGTGATCGGCCCCGACGGCGTTACCGGTCATCACTCCCATTCCAGGGCCCCCTTCTTCCATTCGTAAGCGAAACCAACGGTCAGCACGGCCAGGAACAGCATCATCGACCAGAAGGCCGCCATGCTGATGTCGGCAAAGGCCACGGCCCAAGGAAACAGGAACGCCACCTCAAGGTCGAAGATGATGAAGAGGATCGACACCAGGTAAAACCGCACGTCGAATTTCATCCGCGCGTCGTCAAAGGCGTTGAAGCCGCATTCGTAGGCCGACACCTTTTCCGGGTCCGGGTTGCGCACCGCCAGAACGGCCGCGGCCAGCAGAAGAACCAGGCCAAGTCCGATGGCGATGGCCAGAAGAATGAGTATGGGAAGATACTCTCGGAGAAGCAGATCCACGAGGGGCTCCTTAATGCTGGCGACACGCGAGCGTGCGAACTCGAAGTCGGTCCGCTTGTTCTCACCCGCTCGTTTACTCCGCCCCCCGGTCGGGGTCAACCGAAGGCGGCGTGAAAGGCAAGGCTGCAGGTGCAGAAAATCGAGGGGGCGGCGCGCGCTTGGCCGGTGCGGGATCTGGGGCGCAAAGGGAAGGGTTCTCCCCACCTTGACCGCGCCGGGCTTCCGGCCTTTTCTCACGGCCAAGCGGCGTGCCGACCCAGGACCGGGTGCCCAGCGCCAGCCACCGAAAGGATAGACGATGCGTTTTTCCCTTGCCATCTGCCTTGCCGTCCTGCCCGCCCTTCCCCTGCAGGCCGCAAGCTGCGGCGTCGATCTTGCCGCCGTCGAGGCCCGGATTGCCGAGCTTGAAGGCCGTTACAGCCTGATCCTCTCCGATATCGGCTGCGATCTGCCCCAACTCGACGCGCATCAACTGATGTGCACCGCCGCGGAAACACCTGGCGATGACCTGTGGCGGATGGGTCGGCTGGATGATCTGGCCTGGGTCTACGCGGTCGAAAATGCCACGGGCCAAGAGGTGGACCTGATAAACCCGCCGCGCGACGAAGCCTTCATCGCCGCCCGCGACGCCTGCACGGATGCCGCCTGCCTGTGCTCGGTCCTGACCGAACACACCAATGCCAGCCTCGGCGGCACCTCTCCCTATCCGCAGTGACCCTGCCCGGCGGCGACCATACGGCGCGGCGTTCCGCCGCAAGCCTTTGTCTCGCCTCTGGCGCGCGAAGGGCGCGCCAACCGGCTCGGAAGATTGGGGGCAGTCTGCCCCCAAACCCCCTGAGGAGGAGCGGCACGCGACGACGAGGCAAAAGGTCTTCGCGGCGGAACGCCGCTCCGCTTGGCAAGCGGTGGATCAGGCGCTGCGTGTTGCGGGGTGGAAGGCATATCCGTTACCATCGCGGGTGATGTGGCCCAGACCAGGGTTCGGCAGATGCGCACCGGCGACCAGCCAGCCTGCCTCCACCGCCTGCTCCATCAGTGCCAGACGGCTGGCGCGGGCCTGATCCGGCGCGTCGTCGAAGACCCAGGTCACCTCCGGCCTTGGAAACTGCACCGCCGCGTGGTGGACCAGATCGCCCCAGATCAACAATCGCCCTTCCACCAGAAAGGCCATATGCCCCGGCGAATGTCCCGGCGCGTTGATCGCCGTCACCCCGCGCATCGGGCCATCGCCCTGCTCCAGCGGCATCACGCGCGAAAGAACGGGGATCATCCGTGGTTCCGACCGGAAAGCATCCAGCTCTTCGGTCGCCACCAGGATGCGGCGGGCATTGGGAAAGGCCAGGCCGCCGTCTTCGTCCACCAACCCGCTCAGATGGTCAACGTGAGTATGGGTCAGCGCGATCACCGTGACCTCGCCAGGCCCGACCCCGGCCTCGTTCATCGCGGCGGGCAGACGGCCCAAGGTCGGATGCCAGGCCCGCGCGGCCCCGCTGTCGATCAAAAGGCACCCTGCCCGCCCTTGCACCAGAAAGGCCCGCACCGGCAGGCGCAACTTGCCACCCGACAGATCTGCCCCTTCCAACTCTGCCGGGGGCAGTGCCTCTCCGTCCAGCCCGCGCAGATGGGTCAGCGGCATCGCCGTCTCACCATCCGACAGCATGGTGACCGTCAGCTGTGCCAGTTCCAGCGTCATCGACAAGGGGGTTTCGCGCACAATCCGCATCAGCACCAACTCCCCCTCGGGCCGCCATTGTTCACCCGGGCATGGCCCGCCTGCACCATCAGCCGCGCCACATCGATACCATCCAGCTCCAACCGCACCAGCGAACGGCCATATTGGTCGGTCCCGTCATGGGTCAGCGACAGACGGTCCGCCTTCTGGATCAGCGTCCGCAAGGCCCAGCTTGCCCGTTCCGCCGCCACGAATTCGCCCGTGCATTTCGGCGAGAACTTCTCGGGCGTGTCAAATCCCAGAAGCCGCGCGCTATGCAGCCCCTCTTCCGGGCACATCAGCGACAGCGTGTCCCCGTCTACCACCCGGATGATCCGGCAGGTTCCCTCGGCACTCTGGACCGGCCGCATGGCGGCGTTGATCAGGTCAGCGCCACTTGGCAAGAGGACAAGACCGACCACCGCCAGACCCATCACTGCCTTCAGGTAAAAGATCGGGTTTGCGATGCGGCGCAGAAGACGCGTCAAGGGACCCGGGGGCCGATGCGGCGGCAGACCCATGTTCCAGCGCGGCGGGCGCCGGTAATCCCGACTGTACGGTACGACCTTTGCGCCGCGGGCCATACGGCTAATCTGCCACTGGCAGCGGTACTGCGACCGCCGCTTTGGTGGTGGCAGCGCGGGAGACCTCATCGGCAAGAATACCGGTGATCAGGCCCACATCCTCGGCCGTGAAGGTCAAAGGCAGGCGCATGTCGATCAGCCCGGCAAGGATGCGGTCGGTCTGCGGCAAGGCCTCAGGTGCCGCATAGCGCCAATGCGCATAGCGGCTGGTAAAGCCCAAGGGATAGGCCGCGCCGAACCATTTCAGCTCCACCCCCCGCGCCGCCGCCGCTGCCACCAAGGCAGCTACGCGGTCCGGTCCCCAGCCCGGCAACAGGAACTGGAAGCTTGACCCGACATAGTCCTCATGTTGCGGCCTTGGGATCAGTTTCACCCCGGGCACGCCTGAAAGCCCCGCCTCCATCGCCTGATAAAGCGCCCGCCAGCGGGCGCGGCGGTCGTCCAGCAGGCCGATCTGCGGCCGCAGGATCGCCGCGCGCAGATTGTCCATCCGGCTGGAGATGTTCGGGACATCAAGCTTCAGCGCCTCGAACACCTCTGCCCGGGGCCGCGCGGTGGCGGGCGTAAAGCATGTAGGACCCCGACAAAAGTACCGCCCGCGCCGCAAGCTCGGCGTCGTCGGTGACCAGAAACCCGCCCTCACCACTATTCATGTGCTTGTAGGTCTGCGTCGAATAGCAGCCCACCGCGCCATGCCGGCCCGAGGGCACGCCCTTCCACTTCGCCCCCATCGTATGCGCGCAATCTTCGATCACCCGCACACCCAGCCGGTCACACAAGCTGACCAGCGCGTCCATGTCGCAGATATGGCCGCGCATATGCGACAAAAGCAGCACCTTCGCCCCCGAAGCCCGCGCCTGCACCTCCAGATGCGCAAGGTCAATCGTCAGATCCTCGGTCACATCGACAAAAACCGGCTTTGCGCCAAGGCTGGCAATCGCCCCCGGCACCGGGGCAAGGGTGAAAGCGTTCGACAGGACCGGGTCCCCCGCCTGCACCTGAAGTGCGCGCAAGGCACAAGCCATCGCCGCCCCGCCCGAGGCCAGGCCAAGGCAATACGCAGCGCCCACATACCCCGCGAATTCTTCTTCCAGCAGCACCGTCTCGGCCACCTCACCCGGGGCGGTGTTGTATCGGTGCAGCCGCCCATGCCGCAGCACGGCCAGCGCCGCCTCAATCCCCGCCTCGGGGATCGGCTCTTGCTGGGTGAAGCTGCCGGTAAAGCGGTCCTGACCCGCCATGTCAGACTGGAACCGTTCGTTCATGCCTTCTCCGCCCGCTTCAGCGCTGCAAACATCAGCGTTGTTACCGCCATGCAGCCCCCCGCCACAAGATAGGCGATGTCGGGCGATTGCCAGGCCCGACCCTCGGCCATGAAATGCCCGAAGAGAAAGGCGAAAAACACTGTCCCCAGAAGCATCGCCACATTGGTCACGGCTGAGATGCCGCCCTGCAATTCGCCTTGCGCATCTTCCGGCACGCGCTTGGTCAGCATCGCGGTCATCAGGGGGTGCACAAAGCCTTCCGGCCCGTGCAGGATCATCAGCGCCACCACCGCGCCCAACGTTCCGACCATGCCATAACCGAAAAGGACCAGCGTGGCGCAGATCATCCCGAACAGCGCCATCCGCCATTCGCCAAACCGCGCCGCCGCCGGGCCGGTCAGAAACCCCTGAAATCCGCCCGCGATCAGCCCGAAGATCGCCAGTGTGAGACCCACCATCGCCTCGGACCAGCCAAACTTGGCGATGCCCCAAAAGGCCCAGATCGCGGGGTAAACCGAGGTTGAGAAGAAAAAGAGCCCCATCACCAGCACCATCGGCAAGACGCCGGGGTAGGTTGCAAAGACCCGGAACGCGCCAAAAGGATTGGCGCGCCAAAGCTCGAACGCCCGCCGCTTTTCGGGGGGCAGCGATTCCGGCAGAACCAGCCAGCCATAGACGAAATTAAAAAGCGAGATTCCAGCCGCCACCCAGAAGGGCACACGCGGCCCAAACTCCCCCAGCAAACCGCCAATCGCCGGGCCGATCACGAAGCCCACACCAAAGGCCGCCCCCATCAGGCCAAAGGCGCGGGCGCGTTCTTCTGGTGCGGTCACATCGGCGATGAATGCGCTGGCGATGATCCAGCTTGCGCCGCAGATGCCCGCGAAAATCCGCCCGACGAAGAGCCAGAACAGGCTGGGTGCCACCGCCGACAGGACAAAATCCATCCCCAGCCCGAAAATCGCCAGCAAGAGAAGCGGCCGCCGCCCGAACCGGTCGGCCAGGTTGCCCATCAAGGGCGCAAAGACGAACTGCGCCAGGCTGAAGCCGGCAAACATCCAGCCGCCAATCACCGCCGCCCGGTCAATGCCGACCTCGCCGACCTCTTCGATCAGGGCAGGCAAGACCGGCATGATCAGCCCGAAACCCACCATGTCCAGAAACACCGTGATCAGCACGAAGGTCACCGCATGGCGGCTGACCGTTGGGGCGATTTCGGCGCTCTGGCTCATGCCATCGACCCTAGGCCCGCCCCTGATCCCTGTCAAACCGGCACCCACCCGGCACAACCAGCTAAAACTTGCCTAAAATTGCGCTTTCTTTCTGCCCAAATATCCCACGGGAGGTCTGGAGGGTGTGAAACCCTCCAGTCCGCCGCCAGCCCTCAGCGCAGCAGCCGGTCCGCCAGACCCGGCAGGTCATCATACCGCTCCAACAGGGCTGCGGGCTGAAACCGGCTCACCCCCGCCCCTTCCGGCCCGAAGGTCACCAGCGCCACCGGCACCCCGGCGGCCACCCCGGTTTCGCATCCGTCTCGGTGTCGCCC
>JAAUPC010000118.1 GCA_012036325.1 Paracoccaceae bacterium | reverse complement strand
GTCCCGCAAGGCACGGTCCCACAACCGGTGAACCGAGGCCGCGCTCCAGGGAAGGGCGGCCTCGGCCAGCCATGACCGCAGATCGGGGGGAAGTCGATCATAGGCGGCCATGGGGTCTGCGCGCCGCCAGCGGGCGCGGGGCGAGGAAAGATTGACGCTCATGCTGCCTTGCGCCGCCAGCCGGGGAAGGGATCGGGAAGGTTGGCCCAAGCCTCGGGCGTGAAGGCGCTGGCGGGGATCAGCGCGGCGTCCAGCCTGGCGCGCAAGGCGGCCTCATCCATGCCATGGCCGATGAAGACCAGTTCCTGCCGCCGGTCGCCCCAGGGTTCCTGCCATTTGCCCGCCACCTCGGCCAGCGCGTCGGGGTGGGTGGGCCAACGCTCTTTCGGCACGCTTGCCCACCAGCCGCCAAGGGGCGCGACGGAGGAGACGGCCCCGGCAAGGCTGAATTCGGCCACCCAGTTCGGGCGGCTGGCGATCCAGAAATGCCCCTTGGCGCGGATCACGCCGGGCAGGTCACCGTTCAGAAGGGCATGGATGCGCCCCGGATGAAACGGCGCGCGGGCGCGGTAAACGAAGGAAGAGATGCCGTATTCTTCCGTTTCCGGCGTGTGATGGGCGAAGCCATACAGCTCCTTCGCCCAAAGCGGGTGTTCGGAGGCGCGGTCAAAGTCAAAGAGGCCCGTGTCAAAGATGGCATCCGGATCAACGCGGGAATGGTCCGTCTCGATCAACTGCGCATCCGGGTTCAGCGCCTTGATGATCTTGCGGGCGGCATCGGCCCGTTCCGGCCCCGCATCGCCGACCTTGTTCAAGATCACCACATCGGCGAATTCGATCTGGTCGGTCAGAAGGTTGACCAGCGTCCGCTCATCCCCCTCACCCAGGGATTCACCCCGGTCGGCCAGAAAGTCGTGGCTGGCAAAGTCGCGCAAAAGGTTGATGGCGTCGACGACCGTCACCATCGTATCGAGCCGCGCCACATCGGCCAGGCTTTCCCCCGCCTCATCCCGGAAATCGAAGGTCGCGGCGACGGGCATCGGCTCGGCAATGCCGGTGCTTTCGATCATCAGATAGTCAAACCGCCCCTCAGCCGCCAAGCGCCGCACTTCGACCAGAAGGTCATCGCGCAGCGTGCAGCAGATGCAGCCGTTGGTCATCTCCACCAGCTTTTCCTCGGCCCGGCTTAACTCTGTCCCCTCACGGATCAGGTCGGCGTCGATGTTCACCTCGCTCATGTCATTGACGATCACGGCGACCCGGCGACCGTCGCGGTTGTTGAGGACGTGGTTGAGGAGGGTGGTCTTCCCAGCACCAAGAAAGCCGGAAAGGACGGTGACGGGCAGGCGGGTGTCTTGCATGGGGCGCTCGCTGGATATGTTATACTATAACATAACGAAAGCAGTTTTCCGCCACAACCCCACAAAGGAAAGGGCCCCGAGGTTTCCCCCGGGGCCCTGAACCTGCGGTTCTGGAAGGATCAGCCTTCGGCCGATTCCTCTTTCTTTTCAACGATCTCAGCACCGGTTTCCTGATCGACCATCTTCATGCCAAGGCGGACCTTGCCGCGGTCGTCAAAGCCCAGAAGCTTGACCTTGACCTCTTGACCCTCTTTCAGAAGCTCATTCGGGTGGTTCAGGCGCTTGTTGGCGATCTGGCTGACGTGCACCAGACCATCGCGCTTGCCGAAGAAGTTCACGAAGGCGCCGAAGTCGACCAGTTTGACGACCTTGCCGGTGTAGACCTGACCCTCTTCGGGTTCGGCCACGATCGACCAGATCATGTCATAGGCCTTCTTGATCGCCGCCGCGTCGTTCGAGGCCAGCTTGATCATGCCATCGTCGTTGATGTCGACCTTGGCGCCCGAAAGCTCCACGATCTCGCGGATGACCTTGCCACCCGAACCGATCACTTCGCGGATCTTGTCGGTCGGGATCTGCATGGTTTCGATCTTTGGCGCATAGGCGCTGAACGCCTGGGCGCTGGTCAGCGATTTCGCCATTTCGCCCAGGATGTGCAGACGGCCGTCCTTGGCCTGCGCCAAAGCCTGCTTCATGATTTCCGGCGTGATCCCGGCAATCTTGATGTCCATCTGCAGGCTGGTGATGCCTGCCGCGGTGCCTGCAACCTTGAAGTCCATGTCGCCAAGGTGGTCTTCGTCACCCAGGATATCGGTCAGAACGGCCCATTTGCCGTCCTCTTCCAGGATCAGACCCATGGCCACACCGGCGACCGGGGCCTTCAGCGGAACGCCCGCGTCCATCATGGACAAGGACCCACCGCAGACCGACGCCATCGAGGACGAGCCGTTGGATTCGGTGATCTCGGACACGACGCGGATGGTGTAGGGGAAATCGGTCGGCGCAGGCAGAACCGCCTGCAGCGCGCGCCAGGCCAGCTTGCCATGGCCGATTTCACGACGACCGGGGGAACCGACCCGGCCCACTTCGCCCACCGAATAGGGAGGGAAGTTGTAGTGCAGCATGAAGTTCGACCGGTAGTTGCCGTTCAGCGCGTCGATGATCTGCTCATCTTCGCCCGTTCCCAGCGTGGTGACGACCAGCCCCTGCGTTTCCCCACGGGTGAAGAGGGCCGAGCCATGCGTGCGCGGCAGGATGCCGGTTTCGCAGGTGATCGGGCGGACGGTCTTGGTGTCGCGTCCGTCGATCCGGGTGCCGTTCTTCACGACGTCGCCGCGCAGAACCGCTGCCTCAAGATCCTTGATCGCGGGGTAAAGGTTCGGGTCGGCCTGATCTTCGTCCGACATCTTTGCCTTGATCGCGGCAACGGCAGCCTCAATGGCCGTGGTGCGTTCCTGCTTGTCCCGCAGGGCGAAAGCGGCGCGCATCAGCGTCTCACCGGCCTTTTTCACCTTGGCGTACAGGTCCGAATAGTCGGGCGGGGTGAAGTCGAAGGGCTCGTTGGCCGAGTCTTCGGCGAAGTCCATGATCAGGTCGATCACGGGCTGCATCTGTTCGTGGCCGAAGACGACCGCGCCCAGCATTTCTTCCTCTGTCAGCTCATAGGCTTCGGATTCCACCATCATCACGGCGTCTTTCGTTCCCGCGATGACGAGGTCCAGCCGCTGTTCAGGCTTCATGCGCAGTTGCGTCATGTCGTCCATCGCGGGGTTCAGGACGTACTTGCCGCCCTCAAAGCCCACGCGGGCCGCACCGATCGGGCCCATGAACGGGACGCCCGAAATCGTCAGCGCGGCGGAGACGGCGATCATCGCGACGATGTCGGGATCGTTCACGAGGTCGCAGGACAGCACGGTCGCCATGACCAGCACTTCGTTGCGGAAGCCGTCAACGAACAAGGGGCGGATCGGCCGGTCGATCAGGCGCGAGGTCAGCGTTTCCTTTTCGGACGGACGCGCTTCACGCTTGAAGAAGCCACCGGGCACCTTGCCCGCAGCATAGTATTTTTCTTGATAGTGCACCGTCAGGGGGAAAAAGTCCTGGCCCGGCTTTGCGCTGCGGGCAAAGGTCACGTTGGCCATCACCTGGGTCTCGCCCAGCGTTGCGATCACCGACCCATCGGCCTGGCGCGCAACTTTCCCGGTTTCCAGCGAGAGCGTTTCATTGCCCCACTGGATGGATTTCTTCGTCACATTGAACATGTATCATTCCTCATAGGACCCGACCCCTGCCGGTGTCCCTTTAACCGGCGGCCCCATTGCCGCCCTTCCCCCCGCATCCTTTGCATGTGCCCCGGGGGTGGGCCGCACGTCACAGATGGCGGGCGCATACAGGAAAATGTCGCTTAGGGAAAGCAAAGATACGCCCAGCCGCAAGGGATGCGACCGGGCGGTTCGGATAACGGAAGGAACAGTGGCTTAGATCGCCGACTTGATCCAGGTTTCCAGCGCGGCTTTGGGGGCGGCGCCAACCTTGTTCGACACGACATGGCCGTCCTTGAACATGAACAAGGCCGGGATGCCGCGCACGCCAAGGACGGCGGGGCTTTCCGGGTTGTCGTCGACGTTGACCTTCACGATCTTCACCTTGCCGGCATATTGCGTAGCAAGCTCTTCCAGCGCCGGGCCGATCTGGCGGCACGGGCCGCACCATTCGGCCCAGAAATCCACCACGACCGGGATCGGCGAGTTGCGGACCTCGGCGTCGAAGGTGGCGTCCGATACGGCGACGGTGGCAGCGCCCATGATCATCTCTCCTTGAATGTGAGGAGGGGAAGGTATGGACGCCGGGGGGATACGTCAAGGGATCGTGGCGCGGGACAGGGCCTGCCTCACGATGTCGGGATCAAGTGACATGAAAGCCGGGCCGCGCGTCCAGAGGATGGCCACCTCCACCCGGCGGTCAGGGTAGATCTGGCCGATGAGATGCGCATAGGCCCCCATCTGGCGCAGGATGCCTTCGGGCACTTCAGCCGGGGTGCGGGGGATGACGGCGTTCGACTTGTAGTCGATCACCAGAACCCGGGCGGGGCTGATGAGAAGCCGGTCAATGCTGCCCAGCATCTGGTGCCCGTTCCATTGCCCGGTCACCGCGACTTCGGCCAAACTGTTGGCGGCGAAAAGGGCGGGAAGGGCGTCCAGAACGCCCCGCGCCTCGGCCAGAAGGGCCGTAGCAAGGGACGGGTCGGGGATCAGGGCGGTGGTGAGCGTGTCCCAGGTTGAGGGCTCAGCCAGCGGCAAGCGTTCCAAGAGAAGATGCAGCGCGGTGCCACGGGACTTGGCCTCTTCCTCAGGATAGAGCGGCTCACCCGGCAGGGCCTTGGCGCCACCAAGGTCGGACGGCGACAGGATCTTGACCGCGCGGGGGGGCGTCGGGGGCGGGGCGGCTGGCCCAGTCGGGCAGGGCGACCGGCAGCGCCTCGGGTTTTTCGGTTCTCAGCGGCAGTGGCCAATCGCCAAACTCATGCCGCAGGGTGCCATCGCCCAGCGTGGTGGCGTGGGACCGCTCCACCCCGGCGCGGATCAGGGTATACCAGCAGTCTGCCTGCTTCACCTCACCCTTCGCCACCACGATCAGCCAGCACCGCGCCCGGGTCATCGCCACATACAGAAGGCGCAACCGTTCTGCCGCCTCACGCGCAGCCCGCGCCTCACGCTCAGCCAAGATCAGCGGCGGGCTTTCGGTCTTGGTCAACTTCCAGACCGCCTCGCCCCCCGGCAAGCGGTAAAGCTCGTCCTTGTCATTGGTCCTGCGGTCGCCGGTGTCAGGCAGGATGACAATCTCGGCCTCTAGCCCCTTGGCGCCGTGGACGGTCATCACCCGGATGCGCGCGCCTTCGCTGTCAAGCTGGCGCTTCACCTCCACGTCATCCGTCTCCATCCAGACCAGAAAGCCGGTCAGGCTGGGCACCTCCGATGTCTCATAGGCCAGCGCCTGCGACAGAAGTTCGTCAATCCCATCCTCTGCCTCGGGCCCCAAGCGAGACAGCAACTTCCGCCGCCCGTCATGGCGGTGCAGGACGCGTTCGATCAGGTCATAGGGGCGCAGGAAATCGGCCTGACCGCGCATGTCATCCAGAAAGGCACGGGTCACGGCATGGCCAGGATGGTCGCGCAGCGCCTCCCACAAGTAGCCCTTCCGGGGCTGGGCCAGTTGGTACAGGTCCCCCTCAGACCAGCCACAGAGGGGGGAGCGCAGGACAGCGGCCAGCGCCAGGTCATCTTCTGGCGTATCAAGGAAGGCGAGCAACGCCGACAGGTCCTTGACCGCCATTTCCCCGCCCAGCTTCAGCCGGTCAGCGCCGGCGATGGGCAGCTTCAACTCCTTGCAGGCGCGGATGATCTCATGAAACAGGGCCGACCGGCGTTGCACCAGGATCAGGAAATCGCCGTAGTGGACCGGCCGAGCGGACGGCCCGCCGTTTTTCGGCACCTGCGGGATCTGCTCACCGCCTTCCACCAGCGCCTTGATCTTCTTGGCAATGTCGCGGGCCAGCACCACTTCCGCGTCTTCGGGGTGGGGCTGGTCAAGCGGGTCTTCCCAGGGGCCCTGCTCCAGCTTTTCCGCCGTTTCCACCACGGGCCAGATATCCACCCGCCCGGGCAGGCCTTCGTTGAAAGCGATGTGGCTGGACTCTCCGCCAATCGCCTCACGCTCGGGGCCGTCGAAGGTGCGGTCCACCACCGTCAGGATCGCGGGGGAGGAGCGGAAGGAATGGGTCAGCAGGCGTTCGCGCAGCGCCTCACCCCCTGCCAGACGTTCACGGAAAAGATCGCGCTTCTGGTCAAAGGCCACCACATCGGCGCCCTGGAAGGAATAGATCGACTGCTTCTTGTCCCCCACGACAAAGAGCGTGCGTTCCCGGTTGCTGGCCCCTTGGCCCGAGGTCAGTTCGGCCGCGAGGTTTTCGATCAGCTCCCACTGGTCGGGGCTGGTGTCCTGCGCTTCGTCCACCAGGATATGGTCAATCCCGCCATCAAGGCGAAAGAGGACCCAGGCCGCCAAACCCCGGTCCGTCAGCAAGGCCGCGCGCGGGAAATGAGGTCGTCAAAGTCCAGCAGGCCCCGCGCAGCCTTCCGCGCCTCGTACTCCGGCAGGAAGGCGGCGGCGAACTGGTGCAGGGCAAGGGTCTTTTCGGCGGAGGCGAGGGCAAGGCGGAGGGGACGCGCGCCTTTGATCCGGGCCATCAGGTCATTCAGGGGATCAAGCAGCGCGCCCAGCGCCTTGCGGGTGTCCTTGGTGGGAAAGTCGCCGATCCTGGCGGCGAAATGCTTTGCCGGGTCTTTCGATCCGTCCTTGTTCAGAAGCACGCCTTCAAGCGCGATCAGGGTCTCAAGGTTCGGGGCCGAAAGGTCCAGCGCGGCAAAGCTGTCGGCGGCCTGCGCGTCAGTCTTCGATCCTGCCCGCAGATGGGGGTCAAGGGCCGCCACTAGGCTCGCCTCACCGCCCAGAAACACCTCGGCCAGCACATCCGCCGCGCCAAATCCCTGCGGCAATCCGAACAGCCGCCACACCGCATCCGCCCCCATCGGCGGGGTAAAGGAGGCACGGGTGCGGGCAATCTGGTCGACCAGCTTGGCGAAATCCTCGCCATTCTGCACCTCGGTCAGGCGGCGGACGGCGGCGGGGGCGAGGGTATCGGCCATCTCCTCGACAATCTCGGCGCGCATCAGGCGGGCGGCACGGTCGTCCATTTCGGTGAAAGCGGGGGGGACGCCCGCCTCCAGCGGGAAGCGGCGCAAAAGGCTGCCGCAAAAGCTGTGGATGGTCTGAATGCGCAGGCCGCCGGGGCTTTCGATGGCGCGGGCAAACAGCTGACGGGCGCGGGCGAGGCGGGGGTCGGCCAGTTCCTCTTCGCCCAGTTCCACCAGATCACGGCGCAACTTGTCATCGGGCAGCATCGCCCAGGCACCCAAACGCTTGAAAAGGCGGTTCTGCATCTCGGACGCGGCAGCCTTGGTGTAGGTCAGGCAGAGGATGTGCTGCGGCTCTACCCCGTTCAGCAAAAGGCGCGCCACCCGGTCGGTCAGCACGCGGGTCTTGCCCGAGCCTGCATTGGCCAAAAGCCAGGTGTTGCGGGACGGATGCGCCGCCTCCATCTGCGCCAAGCTGGCGGGGGTGATGGTCATTCCAACACCTCCGGCACGGCCTTGGCCGTCATGTCCCATTCGCCAAAGCGCGACAGGTGGTCAAAGTCGGACGGGTCCTTGACCGTCTTCATCGCCCGCCGCGCGGTATAGCCTTGGGTGGCGCGCAAGTAGCGGGCGATCAGGGTGGCGAACTTGTCCCAGACCGCGTCCACCTCACCAGCCTGAAGGGCATTTTCGACCAGCTTGAAGTCTGCCTTGACCCCGACATAGGCGACCCGCGCCACCTCACCCGGGTCAAGGCCGGGAAAGGCCCCGCGTTCCGCCATAGCGGCAGCAAGGAGGAGTTGCTTATCGAAATGCTCTTGTTCGGCCTTGGAGGGCGGGTCTCCCGTCTTGTAGTCGATCACCAGAAGGCGGCCATCTGTCAGCCGATCAATCCGGTCGGGCTTGCCGGTCAGGGTGAACTCAAGGCCGTCCAGCCGCGCGGCCCCTTTCTTTTCCAGCAGGGCCGGGTCGCCTCCGGTACCAACGGAAAAGGCGAGGAACGCATCCGCCGCCTTTTCGATCCGTGACCGCCAGATGGCGCGGGCGAGGGGCCAGGCCACACGGTCGGCCAATACCTGATCCGCGATGCGCAGCAGGTCATCACGGGTGGCGGCCCGGTCGCGGACGAAACCTTCCATGATCTCATGCAGGACCACGCCACGCAGGCGGGGGTCCGCCTCGGGGCGCAGGGGGTCCAGGGGGCGCAGGCGCAGGACGTGGCGCGCATAAATGGCATAGGGGTCGCGGATCAGGGTCTTGATCCGGCTGTACGGCACGACGCGGACCGCCGGCTCGCCCTGCGGCAGTTGTATTGCGTGCCGCGCCGGCAAGCCGAATTGCTGCATGAGTATCTCCGTTCTCGGCGTTCACCAGGATCGGGGCCCCGTGCTCATCGGTCCCGCAGATGAACAGGACCCTGGCCCCGGTGAGCCGCTTGTAGCGGACGAAGATGTCGGCGTTGAGGTAGGCGCCCGCGAGGTGACCGAAGTGGATCGGCCCGTTCGCGTAGGCACCGAGGAGACGCGGCACCTCCTCCGCTGCGTGACGCCCGACCGAAGCGAAGAAGCCGGCGTTCCTGTACCTCGCGCTGAACACGCCGCACGCGAACAACGAGGCCGGTGACGCGGGCATGGAATCGCCGGGCGCGGCTGAGTTCGCCGACAAGGACTGGCCTGCGGCGGAGAAGGGCTTCGCCGCGATGGTGCCCACGACGCCGCTCGCGACGTGGAAGGCGTGGGTCGCCGCGCAGGTCATCGCCTGGCATTCGCAGTCATTCATCTGCCACAGGTGCGGTGATCGGCAGCACGATCGTCACGCATCCGGAGCTGATGGCGCTGCATCCCGGCAACGACTTCATTCCCAGAGCGTCCCAGCGCTACCCGGACCTTCGTGCGTCCGAACCAGTACGATCGCGGGCGCGCCCACGTCATCGTCTACAACTGGCAGCGGCTGCGGGCGGTGCAACTCGTTGTCGTGGATGCCGATCACCGTCTCGCCGGTGAAGCCCTCGATGAAGATCAGGTCCAGCGCGGGCGCGGCCGCTTCGTTCGGCGATGCGGTCTGGGCCTGCAGATGATGAAAGGGCACGTTCTCCTCCGTCGGTCATGGACCGGGAGCATCGGATTGCAAATTGCGCGCCAGATTCAGCGTGACATCATTGGGAATCTGCCGAATCACCTCTTTTGTGCGCTGATCGATCACCTGGACAATGGGGCGACCCAGTTCACGGTCAATCGAAAACTCGAGTTCGCGCTGCATGGATCGGGAATATTCGTTCAATGACGCCACCGCGTGTTCGATCTGCTGATCAATTGCCAACACACGCTTTCTGATTGGCTCGATGGGCGCTTCCGGAGCCTGTTCCGGCACGTTTCTGCCGGTATCCTGGCTGTTTTCTGCCGTTTCGCCCGCAGCACGGCCTGCTTCAACTTGAGTTCGACCAGTCCGGATCA
>JAAUPC010000117.1 GCA_012036325.1 Paracoccaceae bacterium | reverse complement strand
CAGTGCGGCAGTTCGACATCCCGGCCGGACCGATTGCGACCGTCATCGCCCGCTTCGAGCGCGAGACCGGCATTCACGTCACCCTGGCCAGCCAGGCGATCGGCTGTGCGAAAACCGATGCCGATCACGTCGTCTGCGAGGCGGAAGGGGTTGGCCTCGACCAGGGCCGACGCGTTGCGCCGTAGCGCTTGACGATGCGCGCAGCGAACGCTGCGCTCACGCCGTGCCCGCGCAGGAACACCATCACGTCTTTGATGTCGCGCTGCTCGCCCCAAGCGTCGAGGATGCGGCGCGCGCCAGGTCTTCTTCAAATACTGCGCCACCTTCGATTCGACGCCGCGCGGCAATATCGGCCCCCTGCGCCGATCACCTGGCCGACCGCCTGGCTGACCTTGCCCGCAGCCTGACGCCGCCCGTTGACCTGCCTACGGATGCATTGCCGCAGGCCATCGACAACGCTTGACCTCGCCGCCCGCTTCAGCCATCCAAAAGGGATGGTGACCACCGTCTTCCTTCGATTGCGGCAGCTGGCCCTGCTGATACTCCTCACGGTCTCGCTGACCGCGACGGGTTTTGCACACCGCATGCCCAGCCCGGACGATAGTGCCTTGGCCAATGCGCTTGCCAATGGGATGACCCTGGCTGATCTTTGCGCTGGCGATCTGGACGGCGACGGTGTCCGCGACGGCCATTGCCCCGCCTGCCAGATCACCGCCACCCCGGGCCTGCCTGCAACGGCCCCGACGCTGATCGACCTTGAACTGGCCTTCGTGCTGCAGGTCATCGCCCCCCGCGAAAGCCGGGCGCTTCAGCGCATCCTTGACCCTGCGCGCAGCCCGCAAGGTCCCCCCACCGCCTGACCGGCGGCACTGGCCCACCGTCGCCTGACCGGCGACCTTACCCCTATCGCCGCCCTTGTGCCCCCTCGCTGGCCCCATCCCGGGCCTTTCCCCCAACGCACATCCGCAGGCATCTCATGACCCCCGAAACCCAATCCCCGAACCGCCTCTACTTCGCTGCCTGGCGCTGGCATTTCTACGCGGGCCTCTACGTCATCCCCTTCCTGATCATGCTGTCCGTGACCGGCCTCATCATGCTCTGGGTCTCCTCGATGACCGAGCTGAACGGGGAACGCGCCTATGTGACCCCCGGTGCCAACCTGGTCCCCGTCAGCGCCCTCCAAGCCGCGGCTGAGGCCGCCGTCCCGGGCGGCATCGCCACCCAATACATCGCACCGATGGGGGCGGACCGCGTCGCCGCCTTCGCTGTCGCCGTGGACGAAACCACCACCGGCGTCACCCTGAACCCCTACACGGGCGAGGTGGTAGAGACCTTCCCCTGGCGCGACGGCTGGTATGACTTTGCCACCGACATCCACGGCACCCTTCTGATCGGCAATACCGGTGACTGGCTGATCGAGGCGGCGGCGAGCCTGGCCCTCCTCCTCACCGTCACCGGCATCTACCTCCACTGGCCCCGCAACGGCGCCACCTGGGGCAAAAGCCTGACCGTGCAGACCGCCGCCAAAAGCCGCGCCTACTGGAAATCGCTGCACGGCGCGGTGGGCTTCTGGGTCAGCCTGATGCTCGTCATCTTCCTGATCTCGGGCCTCAGCTGGGCCGGCCTCTGGGGCAGCAAATTCGTGCAGGCCTGGAACACTTTTCCGGCGGAAAATGGGACGCCGTCCCTCTCTCGGACGCCACCCATGCCGACATGAACCACGGCGCCGCGAAAGAGGTGCCCTGGACGCTGGAGCAGACGCCGCTGCCGCTCTCCGGCTCTCTCGCCGGAACCGCAGCCGTCACCGGCCCCGTCACCATCGACAGCGTCACGGGCTTTGCCGCAACCTTGGGCTTTGACCGCCGCTTTCAGCTGAACCTGCCCGGCGATGAAACCGGCGTCTGGACGATCAGCCATGACAGCATGTCGAACGACGGGCCAAACCCCGCCGCCGACCGTACGATCCACATCGACCAGTTCACCGGCAACGTGCTGGCCGATGTGCGCTATGCCGACTATTCGGTCTACGCCAAGATGATGGCCTGGGGCATCGCCTTTCATGAAGGTGACCTTGGGGTCTGGAACCTGGCCCTAAACACCGCCTTCTGCCTTGGCATCATCCTGATGTCGGTGTCTGGCGCGATCATGTGGGTCAAACGCCGCCCGACCGGCGCCCGCCTTGGTGCGCCGCCCCGGCCCGTCGATGTGCCCTATGCCAAGGGTGCGATCCTTATCACGCTGGCCCTGTCGCTGGCCTTCCCCATGCTTGGCCTCACGCTTCTGGCCGTCATGGTACTTGACCTTGTCCTCCTTTCGACCGTCCCGCCCCTAAAGCGGCTGGTCAGCTGATGTTCCTGTGGTCGCCAGCGATGGGGGAGGCGTCCCACGTCCCGCTGGGGCCACTTCGGCGCGACTTCATTCCCGGGGCTGCGCCGCACTGGCCCCTTTCGGCAGCCGCCGGAAGGGGCCCTTTTCCCCTCTTGTCCCTGTAAACGGAGCATGTGCATGAAACCGATCCTTACCTTCCTTGCCGCCCTTTGCCTGGCCGCGCCCGTCTTTGCCCACGGCTTCACCGCCGGCGATCTTGAGATCAAGCACCCCCACATCCCGCAGCCCGCCGCCTCAGCCAAGGCCGCTGGGGGGTTCATGACCATCACCAACAACGGCACCGAACCTGACCGCCTGATCGGCATCGAATCCACCATTGCCGCCAAGTCCGAAGTCCATGAAAGCAAGGTCGATGCGAATGGCGTCGGCACCATGACCCATATCGACGCGATCGAGATTCCGCCCGGGGGCAGCGTCACGCTGGAACACGGCGGGCTGCATGTCATGTTCATGGGTCTTTCCGCCCCTCTGACCGAGGGCGATCTGCACAAGGCCACCCTGATCTTTGAAAAGGCTGGCCGGGTTGAGGTGGAATTCAGCGTCGATGCGCCGACCGGGCAGGGTGACGGGCACGATCACTCCACCATGGACCACTCGTCGATGGAGCATTCCAAGATGGACCATTCCGGCATGGCCCACGGTGACCATTCCGCCATGGCCCCGGTGATGACCGGCGACCCGCTGGTCGATATCGAGGCGCTGTTGAAAGCCCAGTTGACACGCCGGAAAACCCGCTGACTGTGGCCCCGATCACCGTGCAGGGCGATGTGGCCATCGCTGGCTGGGCGCAGAACGGGGCAGGGGGTCGCGCCTTCCTGCGGCAGGATGATATGGGCTGGTTTGTCGAAGTTTGCGCAGGCAAAGGCCTTCTCATGCCCGAAATGCTGACCGGCCTTGGCCTGGCTGAGGCGGATGCCGCCACTCTGCTGGCCGCCGTGATAAAGGCTGAGACTGCCCTTGGCCCCGACACCATCGCCCTCTTCGACAGCTTCGATGGTGAGCTTTTCATTGGCCGCGAAGGCCATGCCCACGGTGCCGCCACCAACTGAACCGCAGGCCGGGCGGCGTTCCCTGATGCCGCCCCGCGTGCCCCAGTCCCGCGAAAGTCCGGCGATGACCCAAGACCTCCGCCCGAGCGAGGTGGCCTTGCCCTTCAGTCCCGGCACCTCTGGCTTTGCGCAGCTCCAGGCCATCGGTCGGCTTCAGACGCCCTGGGCGCGCGGCAACTGCCCGAAGAACCTGACCGAAGCGCGGGCACGCGGTGGTGACTTCCGTGCTCTGATCGACGCCCCCTTCCGCCCTGGCCTGGCCGGGCTTTCGGTGGGGCAGGCGGTGATTCTCCTCTACTGGACCGGCGAGGCCCGGCGTGACCTGATCGTGCAAAGCCCCGCCCACCGGGATGGTCCCGCCGGGGTCTTTGCCTTGCGATCCCCGGCGCGGCCAAACCCGGTGGCGCTGGCGGTGGTACGGCTTCTGGCCATGGACGCGCAGGCGGGCACCCTGCAACTCGATGCGCTGGATGCCTTTGACGGCACGGCACTTCTGGACATCAAGCCCTGGCTGCCCGGGGTCGATATCCCGCCTGCACCCGGCAGCTAAGCGCTGCCAAAGGCCTGCCAGCCTGTCACGCAACCTTCATCCAACCGCGAAACAGCCGTCATGAAGCCCCGTTAATCGTCGCCCAGCAAAACGGGGGTGGCGGCATGCTTCAGGTCCAATCGGTGACGCGGATGTTCGGCAGAAGGCTGCCGTCGACAACGTCAGCTTTACCGTGGACGGGCCTGCCTTCGTGGGCATCATCGGGCGGTCCGGCGCGGGCAAGTCCACCTTCCTGCGCCTGATGAACCGTCTGATCGACGCCTCGGCTGGCGAGATCCTCGTGGACGGCCAGAACGTCCTGGCCCTGAAAGGCCCGCAGGCCCGCGCCTGGCAAAGCCAATGCGCGATGATCTTCCAGCAGTTCAACCTTGTCCCCCGGATGGACGTCGCCTCGAACGTCCTGCACGGCATCCTGAACCGCCGCTCCACCTTGCAGACCATGTTCAACCTCTGGCCCCGCGCCGATATCCTGAAGGCGCTCGACATCCTTGACCGCCTTGGCATCGTCGAACAGGCCCCGAAACGCGCCGAGGCGCTGTCGGGCGGCCAGCAGCAGCGCGTCGCCATCGCCCGCGCCCTGATGCAGGACCCAAAGATCATCCTCGCCGATGAACCCATCGCCAGCCTTGATCCGATGAACGCTCAAGTGGTGATGGACACTCTCAAGCGCATCAACGTCGAGGATGGCCGCATGGTCATCGCCAACCTCCACACCCTCGACACCGCGCGCCGCTATTGTGACCGCGTCATCGGCATGCGCGACGGCCGCATCGTCTTTGACGGCACGCCGGACCAGCTGTCGACCGGCGTCGCCCGCGACATCTACGGCGCGGATGAGACGTTCAACGAAGCCGCCACCTCCACTTCGATCCCGACCGACGCCAAAGCAGACCGCACCTATGCGGACCTGATGCTGTCCTAACCCCCCACAACCCCGCAACCCATGGAGCAACCATGCAAAAGCTGCTGACTGCCACCGCCCTTGTCTCGGTCATCGCCACCTCGGCCATGGCGCAAGAGATCACCGAATTCAACATCGGCATCCTTGGCGGCGAAAACGCCCAGGACCGCCTGACCAACCAGGAATGCTTCCGCGCCGCGATCGAAGCTGAGCTTGGCGTTCCGGTCAAACTCTTCGCCCCGGCCGACTATGACGGCGTGATCCAGGGCCTTCTGGGCGGCACCATCGACTATGCTTGGCTCGGCGCTTCGGCCTTCGCCAAGATCCACCTGACCGATCCCGCAGCCGTGGAACTGAAGCTGACCAAGCAGAACGTCGACGGCTCGACCGGCTATTACTCCATCGGTTTCGCCCGCGCTGACAGCGGTATCACGTCCATCGAAGATGCGAAGGGCAAGGTCTTTGCCTTCGCCGACCCGAACTCCACCTCGGGCTTCCTTGTCCCCGGCGCTGAACTGATGGCGACCTATGGCAAGCTGGAAGACTACTTCGCCGAAGTGAAGATGTCCGGCGGCCACGAACAGTCCATCGTCGGCGTCCACAACGGAGACTTTGACGCTGGCGTGTCCTGGGCTGACGGCCTTGGCAACTGGGAAGACGGCTACAACTCCGGCGCTTTCCGCCGCGCGGCTGACGCTGGCCTTGTCGACATGTCGAACCTGGTCGAAATCTGGCGCTCGAAGCTGATCCCCGAAGGCCCGCTGGTCATCCGCACCGCCCTGCCGCAGGACGTGAAGGACAAAGTCACCGAACTGACCGCAAACCTGTGGGAAACCGATCCGGCCTGCGCCTACAACGTCGCCGCCGGTGACGCCAAGGACTTCGTTCCCGTGACTATCGATGCCTACGAAGGCGTCCTCGCCGCCCGGAAGCTTCAGGAAGGCATGTAATCTGCCGCAATGGTTCGTCGGGCCCTCCATCAGGGGGGCCCGGCTTTTTCCAGGGGATGATGATGGTCGATATCGCCTATGGGCCGAATGAGGGCAAACGCCCTGATCTGTCGGACAGCCGTGAAGCCTACCTCGACATGGTCCGCCGCAAGCGCATGTATGGCGGCATCCTTCTGGTGATCTTCATTGCCCTCATGGCCTCGGGCTGGATGCTGGCCGAAGAGCGCAATGCCGGCAGCTTCTGGTCCGGCCTGCCGCAGGTCTTCGACTTCCCCGCCGAAGTGCTGTCCGAGGCTTGGGAAAAGCGCGCCCTGCTGCCCGGCCTTTTCTGGGACCATGTCCCCGCCCTGATCGAAACGCTGAACATCGCCGCCGTCGCCACGCTGCTCGGCGCGATTGCCGCCGTGTCGCTGTCGCTTCTGGCCACCCGCGGCCTTGCCCGCTGGCCGCGCCTGATCCCGCTCTTCCGCCGCACGATGGACGCCCTGCGTGCGATCCCCGAAATCGTCATCGCGCTGGTGCTGATCTACATCCTTGGCGGTGGCCCGGTCCCCGCCGTCATCGCCATCGCGCTGCACACCGGTGGTGCCTTGGGCAAGCTTTTTTCTGAAGTGGCCGAGAATGCCGATCTGAAACCCGTCGAAGGCCTCGCCTCGGTCGGCGCCACCTGGTCGCAGCGCATGTGGCTGGGCGTGATCCCGCAGGTAGCCCCCAACTGGCTCAGCTACGCGCTCCTCCGGTTCGAAATCAACGTCCGCGCCAGCGCCATCCTTGGTTTCGTGGGCGAGGGCGGCATCGGCCATGACCTCAAACTCGCCATGCAATGGGGCCAGGGCCGCTATGATGAGGTGGTCGCGATCTTCCTCCTCCTTTTCGCCGCCATTGTGGTCATCGACCGCATCTCCGACCATTACCGCCACAAGCTGGTGAAGGGGCACTAGGCCGATGCAAGTGCCTCAAGGCCCAGCCCCCCACCCCCATCCCCTCCCCACAAAGGGGGAGGGGGGGCACCTTGGCCGCCGCCCAAGTGCCATGCCAGAACCGTCGCCTCCCTCCCCCCGCGTGGGGGAGGGATGGGGTGGGGGGGCCGCCTCCTCAGGACCGACTGCCAACCGAAGGGCCGCGCCATGACCGCCACGTTTGCCACTCCGCAACCAGCGCTTGCCGACAGGATCACCCGCCGCTTCGCCGCCAAGCGCCGGATGGCCTTCGCCATCCCCGCCGCGATCCTGGCGTACCTGATCTATGCCGCGATCAGCTTTGACATCGCGGGCCTCGTCCAGCGTGCCCGCATGGACAATGCGGCCATTCTTTTGGGCGATTTCTGGTCGCACAAGACCCATGTCACCCGCGACAACCGCTCGGGCGACGTGACCGTCGCCATCGAAGGCGAAAGCAAGGGCACCGTACCCCCCCCGGCCATGCTGCCCGACTGGGTGACCATGGCCGGTGGTGTCACCACCATCGACCTTGGGACCGGCCATGTCGTGACCTACGACGATGCGGGCGCGCGCTTTGTCGTGCCGGACTACGGCACCATCGACATCCGCCCCGTAGGCGGCAAACCCGTCCTGACCGCCCCGGAACCGATCCCCGACTGGATCTCGGTCGCTGAAAACAAGGTCTCCGTCACCACTGACGCCGGGCGCTTCAGCTACTCCCGCTCCAAGGTGGAAACCTTCAAATATGAACCGGGGTGGGAGCTTTTCTTCTTCACCCTCGAAAGCCCCTTCTACGGCAAGGGCTTGGGCGAGCTTCTGACCCTCGCTACCGTCGGTGAGCGGGTGGATCCGGACCGGATGAACATCAGCTACATGGTTAGCGAGGTCTGGACCAACCGGATGTGGCGTCATGCCGACGTCGCCTGGGCAATCTTCGAGACGATCCTGATGGCCTTCCTCGGTACCATGGCCGCAGCTTTGATGGCCCTGCCGCTGGGCTTCCTTGCCGCGCGCAACTTCATGCCGCTTGGCCCCTTGCGCTTTGCCGTGCGCCGGTTCTTTGACTTCATCCGCGGGGTTGATGGCCTGATCTGGACCATCATCCTGTCCCGCGCGTTCGGCCCTGGCCCGATGACGGGTGCCATCGCCATCGCCATCACCGATGCCGGCACCTTCGGCAAGACCTTCTCGGAAGCGTTGGAGAACATCGACGAAAAGCAGGTGGAAGGCATCCGCTCCACCGGCGCGAACGCTGCCCTCCGCGCCCGCTTTGGGGTGATCCCGCAAATCACGCCGGTCCTTCTGTCCCAAGTCCTCTACTACCTCGAATCCAACACCCGCAGCGCCACTGTGATCGGGGCCATCGTCGGTGGCGGCATTGGGCTGCTTCTGACCCAAGCCATCCTGACCCAGAAGGACTGGGAAGAGGTCGCCTATTACATGGTCCTCATCGTCCTGATGGTCATGCTGATGGACAGCCTCTCCGGCTGGCTTCGCCGCAAGCTCATCAAAGGGGAATGACGATGTATGACGACGGTATCTTGTCCTGGTACTGCGACCTTCTGTTCGGCAAACACGCGCCCTTGATGCGGGTGGCGCTGCAGTCCGTCAAACCCAGGCCGCTTGCGCGCAGGCGGGTCAAGGCGGGATGAAAGGCTTCAGCCATCCAGCGCTTCCCGTGAATACCGCCCAAGCCAGCCTTGCCCCAAAAGGTTAAAAGACCATGAATGTCTCCGTACAACCCATTGATTCCATTGAAAAGAAAAATCTGTCCACGGTGGGCGCACGGCTTTCTCCGCATGGTGCGGTCATTCATCCGACCGCCCGGGTCATGCTGTCCGATTTTGAGGCCTTCACCGAGGTTGGCGAAGGCTCCCGCATCCTGAACTCCACCTTCCAGGCCTACGCCTACTGCGACCGCTTCGCCGACATCGCCAACACCACGGTGGGCCGCTTTTCCAACATCGCCGCGATGACCCGGATTGGCCCGACCGACCACCCCTTCACCCACGCCGCCCAGCACCATTTCCTCTACCGCTCCAGCTATTATTGGGACGACGCCGAAGATGACCCCGCGTTTTTTGAGGCCCGCGCCGCCCGCCGCACCACCCTTGGCGCGGATTGCTGGATCGGCCACGGCGCCATCATCAAGCCCGAGGTGACCATCGGCATCGGCGCCATCGTCGCCTCCGGCGCGGTGGTGACCAAGGACGTCCCCCCCTTCATGATCGTCGCTGGTTGCCCCGCAACCCCCCTCCGCCCCCGCTTCCCGCAAGGCGTGATCGACCGCCTTCTCGCCCTCGCCTGGTGGGACTGGGACCACGCCCGCCTGCGCGGGGCCCTGCAGGATTTCCGCACCTTGAAGGCCGAAGCCTTCCTCGAAAAGCATCACGCCTGATCTGACGCGCCAGAGTCTTCGCCAACCGTCAGCGTCACCCGGTCCCCGGCAAACCAGGTCGTGCCAAGTTCAACCGGCACCCCGCCTGCATCCACGTTCACCGCCACTGACCGCAGAAGCGCCGCCCCTGGGCGCAACTGCAGGGCCAGCGCCTGCACCGGGTCGGCCAGCGTCGCCGTCGAGCCGCGTTTCGGCCCGCGCCAGCCAGCGCAGCAGGAAGCCCGCCACCACCACCGACGATCCGTACCCGCCCTCGAGCGTGTAGGTGTTCGTGACGGCCATGCCGTCCTTGTGATCACCGAGAAGTGCGTGGTCTCCTCGGATTCGCCCGGCAGCGGCACGGAGATGATGTCC